>JAIVWA010000013.1:0-19555 GCA_049190255.1 Gammaproteobacteria bacterium
TCACACAACCGACCGAAATCATTTTTCCGAAATAAAAAATAAAGGCCTATCGTTTGTTTTTTATTAACCGTACGGCAATTTTTAAAACGCTTCAGTCTGTACAAAGTGTTTTTTTCCTATTTTTCTAAAAGCTGAAATTTTTTCGCAGCGAATCAATATCTAATCCTCCGTCGTGAAATAGTCGGATATGACTCCCATAAAGCGGTTGTACTTGATGGCATAGTGGCTTAATCCCTGATCGACGAAGCCTTCAGAAATTCTTTTATCTTCTTCTTCAACAGCCAGGGCTCTTTTCTCCCAGGCCTTGGCATCCAGGGCCAGGATCTCTTCAACTTTTTTCCTGTAAAAATCAGCTACCGGAAGGTCTGAATAGGCATTTACAAACCAGGGCATGATGCGGCCGACTTTTTTTAAGAAAAGATTGTGCGCCTGGCCGAAATCAAGACAGGTGTCGTCGGTAAAGTTTTCCATTTGCTCCATTTTTTCAAAATCAATGTAGTTGCCTTCGGCACTGAGATCATAAGCTTTGGTGCCGGGAAAGGGGAAGAAAAAAGACCAGCGGAAGCGACCGGGCTTGGTTTCGGCCATCAAATGGATGGTTGCCATGACATCCTCATGGGTTTCTGCGGGCAATCCGATCATCAAAAACACCGAGGTGTGCAGCCCGTATTGATGGGCCGTTTCAATGGCGTTGACAATACTCGCATTTTTCATGCGGCGCTGGAGGATCCGGCTGCGGATGCGTTGACTGCCGCTTTCTACGCCGAATTTTACAATCTTGCAATTGGCATCCGCCAGGTAACGGGCCCTTTTTTTATCGAAAAATCCCACATGGGCATTGACCACAAAGGGCAGGGCGCTGATTTTTTGGTAAGCCGCGCAGAATTGCTCGACATACTGGCGATAAAAGGTGAACAGATCATCGTCTAAAATAAACATGCTGATGTTTTTATAGTGACGCTGAAGGTAGTCGATCTCGGTCATCATCTGTTCGACAGCGAAATGGCGAATATAATTTAAGCTTTTAAAGCTGCAATTAAGATCCTTGCGGTAGTGGGACACCAGCTGGTGATTAAAACAATAGGTACAGGAAAAGGGGCAGCCGCGGGAGGCCATCAACCCGACCCAGCCATTTTTGGCATCAATGATATTTTGAAAATCAAATATGTCGTAATCTTTGAAGGGCAGCTTGTTTAAATCGGGCAATGGCCGTAAGGGATTTAGCCGTACCGTATCGTTGTGCAAAAAGCCAAGATTTTGGACTTCCAAAAGGCTCCGCCGTTGGCTTACCTTTTCGACAAATTGGGCAAACGCCTCTTCGGCTTCCCCCCGTATAATGTAATCAAAGACGCCGGACTGCAAGATCTGCTCACCGGCGGCCATGGTATGTATGCCGCCGCAAACCAAAGGTGCCTTGGTGGCCTTGCGCGTCCAGCCCGCAAGCTCTTTGGCGTACGGCCATTGGTTGGTAACGACCGAAAAGCCGATGATATCCGCAGCCTCCTGTCTGATGCGGTTAAGAAATTGATCTTGGGACGGTAAAGGCTCTATATCCTCGCACAGCTGCCACAGAGAGACCTCATGTCCGGCCTCCTTGAGCACCGCAGATAAATGGGCAATGCCGTAGTTGAAGCCCAGCTGGGAGCCGGCGTTGGGATATATGAAGAGTATTTTCATAATTTATGGTTCAAAGGCTCAGGGTTATTTCAAGATCGGTTCCGAGGTTCTGCGTTCAAGGTTATTCTGGCCCCCTTAACCTCTTGTATGAAACTACATTAAAAGCGAACCGCAGAACCGAAGAATATCGAATATCGAATGTCGAAGGGTGGTTTCGCTTCGCTCAGTCTTTTTTAAAATGGACAGAATTCATTTATTCGACGTTCGATGTTGGACGTTCGATGTTCGATGTTCATTAGTTTCTTTTTCGATTTGACTGGACGCTCGCGGCCAGAGGCGGCGCTGAACCCTGAACCTCTGAACCTTTGAACCCGGTAACCTAACTTATCTGCATCCTCCTCTCATTCATAATACGGGTAATGATATCTTCTACCTCAATGGAACTTGGGTCGGTGAGCGTGTCGACGTGAACAATCTGGCAACTGTTGGGGCCAAAGGCACTCCAGCGCCGGATAAAGCGCATGTTGTTGGAACCGGCAAAAATTGTTAAACAGGGGGTGTTAAGCGCCACGGCGATATGCTGACAGGCAGAGTCGTAACCAATGTACTCATCACATTTTGCAATAATGGCCGCAATTTCACCGATGCGTGTCTGCATGCCGATGACGCCGCGGCGGATGTTGCTGTCGAGGGCGGTGCCAAATACAGCCTCCTGAGTGGCAAATCCGTTTTCTTTGACGGCCGTTAAAAGTAAATTGGAATTTTGAAGTTCCGCATCGCCGAAGCCCTTGTCCAGTACGATCACGGTATCCGGCTCCTGTAACAGGGACAGTAACAACTCTTTTTCTAACCGCCATCCCACCTTTTTGCGTTGATTGCCGCCGACACCGAAATTAATTGCAATAACTCTGCGAGCACCGCATTTTTTCAGTTCACTGTAAAACTCAGAGGCCTTTGTCAGGTTCGATGAATGCGGCCAGATCCTGGGATAGCGAAAATCTTCCTGGCCGGTCACCTTGTTAATCCAGGTGTTGGTTAATTGGGCCATGGACATATTGCCGGCAAAAGAAATGTCCGAGCGACTGTCAAAAAAGAAATATTGATCTTCGGGGATGATGGGCAATACCCCGAGCTGTGACAGGCGTGAATCCGGATCGATGAGAATGGTATTTTCCAACGGACAGGCGGCCAGTTCCTGTTGGATAATATTAAGCACCAGCTGCCAGCTGGACAATCGCCCGATCAATCCACCTTTGCGATTATAATCAACCGTCTGTAAACGAATGCGTGAATTGCCGCCATAAATTTCATCGAGTTTGCTGCCGCCGATAAGCACAAGTTCCGCAGCCGGGAAAAGGTCTGCCAGGCGTTGAATGATAATACTGGTAATCGCCACATCGGCCCCGATGGTGACCCTGGATAAAAGCAGAATCTTTTTCACATTCCTTTGTCGGGATAAATGTTTTCCATCCATCCGAATCGTCTTTATTCTTTTGAGCAGGTCATCGCGGTCAAAAATTTTAAAATCATTCAAACAACGATCCAACTCCTGACCGGAGGGAAGTTTGCGGCAAAAGGAGATTAGTTGTGCCATGACTCTATTGTATGTTTCGGTCTGCAAATCTTCGAAATCATCGCACAGGCTTTCTATGATAATGCGAAACAGGGCCCGGGCGGCCATGCCGGTCAGGTCGGTGTCTTCTGAAAAGGTTGTCATTTCACACAGCAGATCAATATAATCTGCTTCATAGTGACAGTCCTTTAGATAGGAATCCATAAACGAATGGGCAATCTGTCGGGACAGATGGGCTATTTCTTCCAGATCGACGGTGGTGGCTTTTATGTCGGACCATTTTTTTCTATAAAATGACGATTTCATGGATTACAGGTTCTCCTGCAGCAATTTCTCAGCGGCCTGCAGTACCGCCTCCGGCGAGATCTCCCGCATACAGCTGTGATCAAGCGGACACTCTTTAAGGTGACAGGGGGAACAATCCAACTGCTGTCGCAATACCGTGGTTTTTTCAAGGCTGGCATGGGTATAGCGAGGGTCGGTCGGCCCCATGATGACCACCACCGGGATGCCGAAAGCCACGGCATAATGACGCGGGCCGGTATCATTGGTCACCAAAATCCGGCAGCGGCGGATTAAGGGCTTTAAAAGGGCCAGATCCACATTGTCAGGTCCGGTGTTGATGATTTTGGCTTTGCTGTGTTGGACAATCGTTTGGCCGATAGCCTCCTCACCGGGGCCGATAAAAAGCATCAGCTTGCAATCCCAGCGTTGCGCCAACAGCTCAGCCAGCCTGGCAAAATATTCAGGCGGCCAGCATTTGGAGGCGCCGTATTTTGCGCCCGGGTTTATTCCGATTACCATGTCTTCAGATGAAATGCCATAGCGTTCCAAAAACTGATTGCCCACTGATTGCAGCGGATCTGAAACATATAGACGTGGTTTCTTGTCCGGATCGGTAGTGAGGTTCATCCAATGGCATATTTCCAGATAATAATCTGCCATGGGTACGGGCGTGATTCGATTGTCTGCGCGTTGCGGAGCCGGTCCACCGCTCAAAAGGGCGGATCTGCCGTTTCGGCGGTAACCGTAGATCTGTCGCGCGCCTCCCAGCCTTGCCAGCAGGGCCGACCGGAAGGTGTTGGGCAGCACCACGGCCAGCTTCGCTTTCAGACTGCGAATTTGATAAACCAAATGGACAAAGCCACGCCAGGATTTGTCGTTTATTTCGATAAGCTGATCAAACCAGGGCGCATCTTCAACAACGCCTCTGGCGTACCCGCGGATCAGGCCGATGAGCCGGGCATCGGGGTAATTCTGCCGCAGGCATCTAAATGACGGTGTTGCCATGACGACATCACCGACCCAGTTGGGGCAAAAGACCAATATCGTATCGGGTTGTATGCGCTTTTTTTCAGAGGTCACTGTGGGCTAAAATCCTGGCCCCCAACTGGGCAGAAATCAATTAAGGGTTATAAGTCAATGTCATTAACTTAAGGATTGGTGTAATCTCTGTGGGAGCGGCTTTCCAGCCGCGATTAAGCGATGACAGCTTTAGAGCGGCTTCTTTTCGTGGCTGGAAAGCCACTCCCACGAAAAGTTGACGTTAAGTTAATGACATTGGGTTATTAGTTATTCGTTATTGGTTTTGTGGCGGAATATAAGAGAAGTCGAGGGGAGTGTCAATCCCAAACAGGATTCAAAATTAATTGTTTCAACAGCTTATGTAATCTAATCGATCTGTTGCAAACAGATAAATAATCTTGTTAACGCCCAATGGCAGAACCTAAGAGGGCCTGGGTGATTTTTTCCGCGACGGCCTTAATTTCGATTTTTTCCATGCATTGATTGTTGCCGTCAGGGCACTGCTTTTTGTAGCACGGGGCACAGCTCAGATCTGATTGAACGGTCAGGTCTTCACATCCATAGGGAGCATGCCTGTCTGCCGGGGTCGGGCCAAACAGGGTGACATAGGGTGTCCCCACTGCCGCCGCCAGGTGTCCCGGACCCGAATCCGGGCCCACAGCTGCCGCTGCCGCTTTCAATACGGCGGTCATTTCCAGCAGGGAGTTGCCGGTTAAGTCAATCACTTTGGGTGAATTCATTTTTTCAACCAGCCTGGCAGCCAAAGGCATCTGGGAATTGCCGCCCAAAAGCACGACGTGTCGGTCCTGGTTTTTCAAAATATATTGCACGAATTTACAGTACCCTTCAAAGTGCCAATCTTTTGATTCCCAGGATGATCCCATCACCACAGCTATAAATGTATTTTGAATTTTAACCACAGCCGGAGGGGCCGTTAGATTGACATCGAGCATTTTAAACCCAAAGTCCAGACTATCCGGTTCGGGCAGTCCCAGGTGTTCGGTGAATTTCAGGTAATGATCCAGCTTGGAGAGGGTTTCAGGATGATAGGGGATATATTCATTATTAAACAGCCAATTCAATTCTTTGGTATTGCGACGGTGAAAGCCGATTCGCCGTGCGGCTCCCGAGAGCAGGCAGAAAAAGCCGCTTTTAAGAATGCGTTGAAGATCCAAAGCAATATCGAAGTGCTCCCGGCGCAAAACTTTATAAAGGTCCCAGACCCCTGAGGTGCCCCTTGAACGATCAAAAACAATAACATGGTCCAGTTGGGGATGAAAGCTGACCATGTCGGTTCTTCGGGACTCTATCAGCCATGAGACCCTGCTTTCAGGCCGGTGATTTTTAATATGGGACACCAGACAAAGCCCCCGGGCGACATCTCCCAGCGATCCCATCAAAATGATGAGAATGGAGGGTGCTGCCGGGATCTTTTTTGTGGACTTTTTAGTTATCATGCAGTTTCCAAATTTAGAAAATTATCATAACATTTGGGATATGGGATTTGGGATTTCGGATTTGGCGGATCCTGATCATTTAAGTTCCTGCAGGCCGGCCTGCATCATTTCACTGAGCATTTTCGGCAATCCGTGTTTGCCGACGGCACGTTGCCAGCGGTTAATATATCGATCCTTTAATTTAGCCTTATTTCCCTGATAGACCTGTCCTTTATCAAAATCCACCAGGAACACCCGATCTTTTTGATCAATTACCACATTGCCGGGGTGTAAATCGACATGCAACAGGTTATGGTCAATCAGCCGTGAAATTTGCGCAATCACCGATTTCATGATACGCTGGGCGCGCTTTTCATCGGTTAAACTCAGCCGGGCCAATGACAGCGGCTGTTTGATCTCCCGGGTGATCAGCCAGGCCCGGTAGAGCAGCCGGCCGCGATGGGCATAAGCGATGGGCTCCGGGACATTTATGCCTAAATTACTGACGGTATGCAGCAGTTCAAACTCACGTTGGGCACGGGTTTTCCCTAATTTAAGATACCGCTGTTTGATAATATAGCGCATCAGTCCGCCCCGCCGGTAATACTTGATGACAACAGATCCGATTCCATCCAGCTGTGCCAGGGTGACGGAGGTCCTCCCGCCCAGTAAAGAAACGTCGCTGGTTTTGGTGGGATGATGAAAAAGACCTGCCAGGGTGCGCAATTGCGATTCTGTCAGGTTCAAAGAGAATCCGAAACGATATGAATCAATGGTTCGAGTTAGCATCATACGCTTTCGAGTTTTAGGTTTTGCACTTCGTATCCTAGTTGTCTCAAAAAATCGCCCAGCAGCACATTTAGCGTATTTTTATCTGCACCCGGCAGCTCATTTTGCCATTTAAAATTGCGATTTTCCATCCCGGTGGTGATCTTTTGCAGCAAATCATCTTGCCAGACCAGATCACATTTCGTGCCGACCGACTCAAATATTTCCGATGGCCGGGCAACGAATTCTTCGTACTTCACCTCCATGTATTGCCCGCGAGGTAATTTTTTGGCCGATTGCAATATAGATTCCACAGTCATTTTCCACTGCAAGGCGCAGGCGTCGATGAGCGGAAGCTTTAAAAGAGCTTGCCAGCCGGGTGGTTTGACACTCCAATAGGACCCGGAATGCTCCAGTCTGGAGCGCATGATGGAATAGGCAGCAGCCCGGCCGTCTCTGATTATGTGGATGAATATAGCGTCCGGAAAAATCTCTTTTAGGAATTCAATCCTGACTGAATTTCCGGGACATTTGTTAACAAAGCGGGGCTTGTTGAAAAGTTGCAGATTGTTCTGCAAAACTTTGCGGAGATATTTGCGGGCGGCGGCAGTGACATCGTCTCGGTCGAGGGACTCGTCATCGTCACCTGTGAATTTCTGCCAGATATTGTTGGCTTCCGTCGGGCGATGATCGTTACGAAACAACATTATGATGCGGGTCAGCAAAAGAGAAGACGGAATTTTTTTGGTAATATTTGAAATCCAGGCTAAATCGGGATGTTTTGCAAATGTGCGGTAGAAAATATTGGTGCCGCTGCGCGGTGCGCCGATAATGAATATTGGACAAACGACTTGTTTAGGCATCGTGATGCACCTCGGTTTTCTGTTCTCGTTTCTGGAGTTCTATGGCATTTTTAGCAAATATTTGCAAGAGATGAGTACTGGATTGGCACCGGATTAATTGTCCTTGCCTGTGCTGTAAGATTTTGTTAATTTTGATATAACTTTACCAGGTTCAAAGGTTCTGGGTTCAGGGTTTAGGTCTTCGCGCAAGGCGCTTGGGGCTTCGACCCCACAAGACGCCCCCACAAGCAGGGTTATGGGTTATAGGAACAGCGAACTGCAGAACTGCAGAATGTTGAATCCTCAAGGCGGATCCGCCGCAGGAGGATCGAAGGAAGGAATTCTACCCGTCGAGAGCCTCCCTTCGAGGGCCTCAGGGTCTGACGACAGGGTTTAACGACAGGGTCGAACGATCGATTTTTTTATAAAATAGATCGAGCGTAGCGATACCATAATTTTAGGCATTTTAGCGCATTTTAGGCAATTTAGGCATTTTTCCGCGCTATATGGATTAGGTATTATCATACGAGGAGTTCAACTATCTCGTCAAATAAGGATATGTGCTTTTGGATAAGGCATCCAGCAAAACCTGTTCAAAGAACGACCTGGCCCGGGAATTCGCCGAATTTCGAGTTACTGATAGTCCTTTGAATACGGGGTTTCATTTTGAGGACATGCTGTCCGAAGTTAACGAATGCCGGGTTGTTAAAGAAAACAACCGGCGCCAGGTGTACCATCTTCAGACCACTGACGGCGGCTATTTCCTCAAACACAGTTTGCTGGTCAGAACCAAAGATCGTTTACGGCATTTTTTTCTGCCTCGCCGGCGATGGGCCGAATGGCGCAATCTCCACCGTTTAAGACTTGCACAAATACCGGCCGCCAGGCCCCTGGCAAAAGGACAATCAAAAACCAATCATCCCCAAGCCTATTTTGTATTGACCGAACAGGTACCGGGGACGCATATACCATTTAATTCCATCACAGATGCTCGAAGTCTGGGCCAATATGCGGCGTTTTTGCATCGCCGCCGAGTTTATCACGCTGATTTAAATCGGAAAAACTTCATTTTGAACCCAGCCGGCCAGCTTTACCTTCTCGATGCCCAGGAAGTTTATTTTTTACCCTGGATGCCGCGCCGGTTGAAGATCAACAACCTCGGCCGGGTGATATTTAATCTCTGCTCCCTGGATGATCCTGAACCGTGGGCGACTAAATTTTTAGAGGGGTACCACCAGGGCGTTTCAAAAAAAGTGAACCTTACTGAAGTGATCGAAGCGGCCCGGCGCCATCAACATCGTCAGTACCGTTCGAGGTCAAAACGTTGTTGCAAAAACAGCACCCAGTTCGAAATTATAAAAAACCGGCATCTGCACGGTTATAAACGCCGAGATTTTAACTGGGGAGCACCGCAATTGCAACAGGCCCTGGAAAAAGGGCTACCGCTTAAGGAATCCCACGTGATTTCTTATCAGGGAGTGTGCATCAAAACCCATCTTCGCCGGCTTTTTCATGAAAACCGCTGCCTGACCAGCTGGAAAATGTCCCGAGCCCTTGATGTGCGCGGTATTACAGTGCCCCGCGCGCTGGGTTATTTTGTAATCGATACCGTCAGCTGTTTTGTATCGGAACTGCTCGATGACAGACTCCATCTCAACACGTATTTGTCTTCAATAACCGATGAGCGCACAAAACGCAGGGCCTTAAAGAAGCTTGCGCTGTGGCTGCGGAAATTCTATGATACCCGTGTCTGGCAACGAGATTTCAAATCCGATAACATTTTGTGCCGGGACGGAGAATATTATATGCTGGATCTTGACAGCGTCAAAATCCGGCACTTAAGTGAGCAGAAGAAAATCATCAACCTGGCCCAGCTTAACGCATCCGTGAGCAACGCCGTCACCATCAAGGACCGCCTGCGCTTTTTTTATTATTATTCAGCCGATCATCATAGCACCCGGCAGCAACGCCGGGCTGTTTACAGGAAAGTGTGGGCCATTACCAGGACCAAGAACACCTCCATATACAATTTGGATATTGAAAAGTTATGGATTCATTAGCCGTAAGCATTATTATCCCTAACTACAACGGCGAGCAAATACTTCCCAGGGCTCTGACCAGTGCGACCGAAGCGGTCCGGGCTTATGCGGGACAAAGCGAAATTATCGTTGTTGATGATGCTTCCCGGGATAACAGTATAGACTTGATTTCGCAAAATTTTCCGGATATCAAACTTGTCCGGCATGAGAAAAACAAAGGGTTTTCCGAGGCCATTCACAGTGGGGTGCAGGCCGCTGTTTATCCGATTGTCATTTTGCTCAACTCCGATGTATACCCTGACCGCCATTTTATAGATCCTTTGATACGCTGGTTCGACCGTGAGGATACCTTCTCAGTCTCCCCTCTCATTCTTGATCAGGGCGGGAATCCGTCCCGGGTTTCATGGAATCTGGTTAAACTTATAAGAGGAGAAATCAGAAGCAGCAATTGGGATTTAGCCAACGCGCTGGAGCTGATGCAGAAGAGGCAGTCCATGAAAAGTCTTTTTGCCGCCGGTGGATCGGCGGCCATCCGCAAGGATATGTTTCTGCAACTGGGCGGATTTCTTTCGATTTACCGTCCATTTTACTATGAGGACCGGGACCTTGGCACCCGGGCCTGGAAGTTAGGCTGGAAAACATATTTTGAGCCCGGGAGCAAGGTTGTGCATGATCATTCGAGTACCATCAAACGGTTTTTCCCGAATAAAAAAATTAAGATTATTAGAAGACGGAATCGACTGTTTTATCTGTGGCTGCATTTATCAACGCCCAGGCTTTTTTTTTCCCATATACCCTGGGTCCTTGTGCGGCTTCTCTCGCGTTTGCTGCGATTCGACGCTGTGTATGCATTAGCCTTGTACAGTGCTCTGCTCAAGGTTAAGGAGGTTATCAAGTTGAGATCAAGCCCTGGGATGAAGGATGGCAATAAAAAACCATTGGAAGAAATCCTGGCTGAAATTAAATACTAACCCCCGGCATTGGACGGAGCCATGTCAATTAACAAAGTTATATTTCTCGGCAAAAGCAAAAAGAAAACCGGCAATACCAGGTTTATGCTTAAGGCCCTTCAACGACGGGTGGGGAAGGTAATCTTTATTAATTTACCGCGCTATAAAAAATATTTTTTCTGGACGGATTACCGTAAGGCCATTGGTCGAAAAATTTTCAAGCAAAATCCGGATTTGGTTTTAATCTATTCCAAAGACATTCCCTATTCAGTGTTGGCAGAAATAAGAACTCATTATCAAACGGCCATGTTCTACCCCGACCATGATGGCGCCGGAGACAAAAAACTCATCCGCCATGGGCGACTGGTTGATTATTTATTTATTACGAATAAAAGCCAGATCGCTGAACTCAAATCCCGGGGTATAAAAAACCCCATTTATTGTATGCAGGGTTGCGACCGGGATATGCACCGCATTATTGCCACCAGAAACCGGAAATGGTTTTCCGAGGTGGCGTTTATCGGCAAACCCTGGAAAGACAATCGTATAAAGCTTTTGCAGGCCATCAATCGAAACTTTGATCTCAAAACCTGGGGGGCGCAGTGGCAGGCGTTTGACCTTAAATGCCTGAAGTCCCGGATCTACCCCAAAGAGTACGCCAAGATCTGTTATTCCGCCCAAATCATGCTGGGCTGTGACCAATCCTTTGAACTGGAAGGCTATTTTTCAAACCGAACCTGGATTACACTGGGTTGTGGCGGGTTTTTATTGACCAATTATAATCCCGGTCTGGAAAATATTTTCACTAAAGGTGAACATCTGGAATGGTACCACAGCCAGGAAGAATGCCTGGAGTTAATTGACTATTACCTGAAACATGAAGCCCGCAGAAAACAAATCGCTCAAAACGGCTATCGGTTTGCCCATACCCATCGAACTTACGATAAAGTCATGGATGAAATTATTTCTCACATTGAAAACAATCTTAACTCCGGATGAAAATTCTTCACATCAATACCGAAAGAACCTGGCGAGGGGGGGAGCAGCAAACCTTATATCTTCTCCGGTCGCTCATTGAACGGCGAATCAGCTGCCATCTGATCTGTCAGCCCGGATCTCCGATGGAAAAAAAAGCGCTTGAAGCGGGTATTGAGGTGTTTCCCATCGCCATGCGCGGTGAAGCGGATCTGCCGGCCAGCCTGCGAATCAGAAAGCTGATCTCCAGGCATGGCTATGACATCGTCCACTCCCATACCTCCCACGCCCATTCCCTGGCGTTTTTTGCCTCCCTGGGCTGCAGGACATGCCGGCTGGTTACCCGCCGGGTGGATTTTTCTATTTTTCGCAACAGGTTCCTGCCTGTAAATGGAATCAAATATCGTTTTATGGCCGATTATTACATTGCGATTTCGCATAAAATTAAAAAAGTGATGGTCAACGACGGCATTGCAGCCGACCGCATTTTTGTGGTGCACAGCGGAATTGATCTGCAGCGGTTTGTCCGGGTTGCCGGCGATCACCTGGTGGAGGAGTTTAGTCTGAAGCCCGATGAGCGGGTGGTTATCAATGTCGCCCACCTGGCCGGGCATAAAGGTCAAAAGTATCTGGTTGGCGCCATCCCTCATGTGCTGGCGGCATTGCCGAATGTGCGCTTTTTTATCATCGGCCAGGGCCAACTGATGTCTGAACTGCAGGCTCTGTCCGCTTCCCTGGCAATAAACCAGGCGCTTACCTTCACCGGTTTCCGAAATGATGTGGGCGCGTTTTACAATATTGCCGATCTTTTTGTTATGAGCAGCGTCCAGGAGGGTCTGGGTACGGCCATTCTCGATGCCCTCGCGCTGGGCAAACCGGTTGTTGCCGCAAACTCGGGAGGGATTCCCGAGATCATCAAGGATGGTAAAACCGGCCGCCTGGTTGAAGCGGCCGATTCGCAGGCCCTGGCCCAGGGGATTGTCGAAATGCTTACCCAGGCTGATCAGGCCGAAGCAATGGCCCAACGGGGGCAGGCGGAGGTAAAGGCAAAATTTTCCATAGATGCCATGGCTGAAAACAATTTGGCGGTTTATAACCGGCTTTTGTCATCCGGCCCCTCCGGTTTGGATTCTTCTTGCGCTTAAAACGTTGTTGACCCGGCTTTGTATATAAGAGTAAGGGAAAATATGAAAATTCCGTTAAAAATTTCGGCTGTCATTATTACTTACAACGAAGAAGCTAATATTGAAAGATGCCTTGATTCACTCGAAGGAACGGCTGATGAAGTCCTGGTGGTCGACTCCTTCTCATCTGACAGGACCGCTGATATCTGTAAAAGTAAAGGTGTGGATTTTATTCAACACCCCTTTGACGGACACATTGAGCAGAAAAATTATGCCCTGTCCTGTGCCAGTAACGATTATGTTTTATCCCTGGATGCTGATGAAGCCCTCTCTGAAGAGCTCATCCAATCGATTCAGGCAGCCAAACAAGACTGGACGGAAGATGGATATTCGGTGAACCGCTTAACTAATTATTGCGGTAAGTGGATTCGACATTGCGGTTGGTACCCCGATACAAAAATCAGATTGTGGGATAGAAGCAAAGGGCACTGGGGCGGGGTCAATCCCCATGATCATGTGGTCATGGATGAACCTATCCGCATTCGCCATCTCAGCGGTGACCTGCTCCATTATTCCTACCCCACAATCCGTGATCACATTTCTCAGATAAACAGCTTTTCCGATATAGCCGCCCGGGCGGCCTTTGAAAAGGGCCGGCAATCAAACCTGGCGCTGGATATATGTTTGAATCCGACTTTGACTTTTTTCAAAAAATATTTTTTGAAATTGGGCCTTCTCGACGGTTACGAAGGTTTTGTTATTTCGATCAGCACGGCCTATGGAAAGTTTCTTAAATATATTAAATTAAGAGAACTGGAAAAAGAGCAACAATCCGATGTCAGATGACAGATGGCAGAGGACAGAGGCTCTTGAATTCGGAATTGGGAATGCGGAATTCGGAATGAAAGGGCTGCGGGTCGATCAAGTATCTTTTAGCCAGTTTCCAGTGGCCAGCAACCAGTCGCCAGCGACCAGCGACCCTGACACCTGACACCTGAAACCTAATTTTTCCTGACACCTGACACCTGACACCTGAAACCTGACACCAACGATTCGTAGCAGGCCACAACCTTTCTGATATACCTTTCAGGACTGAGAATGGTTTCCGCATATTGCCGGGCTGCCCGGGAGCAGCGCAGCCGGAAATCATTTTTCCGTATCATGGTAATCATGGCCCGGGCCAGGTCGGCCGGTTTATCTTCGATGAGTAAGCCGGTTTCCCCATCTCTGATCAGTTCGGGTAAAATTCCCTTGCGGGCTGCAATCACCGGCTTGCCGCAGGCCAGGGCCTCCCTGACTGCCCGGCAGGAACCGTCACTGCCGGGAACCAGAAAAATCTTGTAGTCAAAAAGATTTAACACGTCGCGGTAGTCATCATTTCGATATCCCGTAAAAATAACATTGTTGCCCAGTCCCCGGCGGCTTACCGGCTGTCGCGCAACGGTGTCGATGTGCGTGCCGCGGCCTACGATCAGAAATTTGAAGTCGGGGATTTCTCCAACTACCTGTTCAATAGCATCCAGCAGCAATGAAAAATTCCGGTGTTTTTGAACCCGGGCCACAATTCCGCCAACCGGGGTTTCAGCGGTTAAGCCAAATTCCGCCAGAAGCTTGGCGCTTTTTTCAAGCGGGCAAAAAAGATCCGGATCTACGGGTATGTCCACCTGTTCAATGTCCTGGTCGGGAAATATTTCCGCAAGATGGGCTTGCACTTTTAAGGAAGCCGTCAGTATCTTTGCGATGCGGTGAAAAAAAAACCGTTGTCTGGAGTTCAAGGGGACGGGTTCACCATCGTAACAGGTTCGGATCAAGCGGTTGCCAAAACCGGCCAGCACGGCCGTCAAAGCGTCGTTATCCTGATGACTGTGAATCAGGTGGATCTGTTTGCGGGCGACAATTCGTTTTAATGAATAAATGTCCGGGAGAATTTTCCAGCTCAGGTGTTTTATAAGAAACAGGCCGGTCACTAAATCAAGATGGCGGCGGCGGGTTTTTTCGTAAAGCTGATTTTGCATACCCCGCCGGCGTCCGCAAGCAAAGAAGGCCTTGATGTCTTCACGCGTCTTTAGCCAGGCGGCCAGATTGAGGGCGTGATCGGCCGGACCGGTCCATTTATTGTTGCTGTATAGGTGTAAGATTTTTTTCGGGTTCATTTTCTATTCAATTATCTTCCATCAGGGCGGAAATTGCCCGGCAGGCTTTTGCAGTGCCGCCCTGGCGTTCTTTGATATACTCCAGTGATCTTTTGATGATCTCATCCCGGGGCGGTGAGCTTTCCATATCCTTTAAAAGCAGGGCGACCACTTCCTGCCAGTTGCCGGCCACCCGGAGCAGACCGGCCTCGATGATTTCAGCCCCCACCCATATGAAGTTTTCCCACGACGGTCCGATGACTGGCCTTGTACCGCAAATAAGTGCTTCTAAAAAATTTTGCCCGCCCAGCGGCGCAAGGCTGCCGCCGACAAAGGCAGAGTTGCAAAGTTCATAGGCCGGCAGTAACTCTCCGAAACTATCCCACAGGATCACCGTGCCGGCCGTAGCCGGAGTCCTGGCTTCTGATCGCAGAGACCATCGGATGCCGGCCTGATTCAAGGTCTCTTGCCAGGATTGGATCCGGTGCAGGTGCCTCGGAAATAGCCCGATGACAGTTTCCGGGCGGCTGCGGAAGATTTCATCGATAATTTGTTTAATCAGGGGTTCTTCCTGGCGCCTGACAGACGCCAGGACCGCAAAGGTCAACGAACCTGGCACCAGGTTTTCAATCGTGTTCTGGTTGTCCGCGGAAGTGGCCACGGAGGCCACACGATCAAATTTGATGTTCGGCATGGTCTCGATTCCGTCCGGGCCGAACAACTGTTTGAAGCGGTCGGCATCGGCCGGTGAAATGGCCAAAACCCTGTCGGGTCTGAGTTTGGTCCAGATCGAAGGCCACAGCAGATATCTTTTCAAACTCCTGTCGGTTATCCGACCGTTAATGATGATTGTTTTGCAATTGTGCAGATTGAGGGCGCGCAAGAGGCCCGGCCAGATCTCTGTCTCCAGCAGTACCATGGCAGTCGGGCGAATGGCGGCGACGGCCTTGCGCATAAAGGCCGGTTTGTCAAAGGGGAAATAGCCAACCGAGATGTGAATTCCATCCTTGGTTTTTCCCCGATCCGCCAGGGCCCGGTTCAGGATATCAATTCCCTGGCTGGTGTTGGAGGTCACCAGGATCTTCACAGCCCTGGTGACCTTAAGGGTCTTGATTATTTCCAAAGCCAGATAAGATTCGCCGACGGAGGCGGCCTGGATCCAGATATCGGCGGGCGGCAGCATTTTTTTTAAACATCTTTGCTGATATCCCTCGGCCAGGCGATGATTCAACCGCAGCCAGGGCACCGCGCAACTCCAGAGCAGGTCATACAATCCGAAAGCAATTTTTGGGATCAAGTTATCCGACATTGATCAATCGTATTTAAAGGCCCATTGTTTGTCAAATTTTTTCATCTTTCGTTCAATTAACGACCCTAACTGGGCCAGCCGTTGTAGTGCCGGTGTTGACCATCATGGATGGCTGAACATTGACAGTTCAAAAATTCTTTGTTACTCGTAAAGGCCACTTTTTGTATGCGTTGGGAGAGGAGATCAATGGTATCTAATCCAGATGACCGCAAACCTTCTGGTTTTCAGAGTGCTAATGACGCCGGTCATGTTTCAAAGAACATCATCGCCAAAATATCGCACCGGCATATTGTCGGGCTCGGTAAGATCTTGGGCCGGGTCGCCTATTTCCTGGACGTGCCCCACCGGCGGATTGTGCGGCGCAATCTGCAATTTACCCATCCCGACTGGACCCGCGGAAAAGTTGAAAATATATCGCGGCGTGTTTTTCAGAACCTGGGCATTTCCTTTCTCGAGTCCTTTCAGATGGCGAGCCTGTCCCGGGAACAGGTGCTCGGCCGGGTCCGGGTGGTGGGTCTGGAAAACTTGCAGAATGCGTTAAAAAGCAAAACCGGTTTAATTCTTGTGTCCGCACACCTGGGAAGCTGGGAGACGGGGATGCTTTTTGTCTGTTGCCATATCCAGAAACCGATTCTGGGGGTTGTTAAAAAAGTACGTTTTGCACCGCTGAATCGCTGGGTGTACCGGTTGCGAACGCGATTTGGAATAAAGATCATATATAAGAAAGGTGCACTGCCTGAAATGCGTCGGATGCTTCGCCGGGGAGGCGTTATAGGCCTGCTGGTGGACCAGAGTCGACGATCGGAAGGTGTCGATGTGCAATTTTTTGGGCACAGAGTTACAACCACCCCGGCGGCCGCCTTTCTGGCCATCCGGTGCAAAAGTCCGGTGCTGCCGATGTTTTGCGTCCGGGACGACAGCGGCCGGTTAACCGTGGTGGTGCAATCGCCCCTGGAAATGAAACGAACGGGAGATTTGCGATCCGATGTCCAATCCAATACCCAGATCATAACGGATGTCGTCGAAAACGCCGTTCGCAAATACCCCGACCAGTGGTTTTGGGTACACAAGCGCTGGAAGAAATATTATCCTCATTTGTACCCCGAGTATCAATTGCGACGCCAGCGACGCAAAGAGAGAAAACAACGGCGCAGGCTAAAGAATGATCAGAGTTGAAAAAGATGATGGTGCGAATTTGAGGGCTATCAATGACATTCCCAATGCTAAAAGAAAAAATTAAATCCTATTTTGAGGGCAGAATCAATAAGTTTTTTCCAGGGGTGCGCTGGCCGGTATTACTCATAGTAATACCGGCGCTTTTGATCGGAACTTACAATTTTCTAGATATACTATCAGAGGTTGTCATTGAAAAAAGACGCAGTGAGGTGGCCGATTATGAAAACCGGTTCGCGTCGATCCAAAAAGATCTTCCCGCTAATGCTTACATCAACTATGTAACGGATCAAGAACATGCCCCGGACTTTATTCGTGTACGATATGCCTTAATACCGGCTCGCATGGTGTATGGTCTATCGCCCCGGCATGAATATTTGGTCGTACAGTATTTAAATTCAGCAAAAATCCCGAACTTTGAAGGATATACTTTGAAGAAAAACTACGAAAACGGTGTCATGCTGTTCCAAAGGAGCAGGTGATTAATGGATTTATTGGTATTTATCTTACCTTTTCTTGTCGGTTCTGCGATTATCGTCGCTCTATTTCCAGAATATAGCCTAAGCGGAGTCGGCCTAATTCTAACCGGTTGCCTGGGAACGGGTATCGGACTGGGCATCACATCCTGTACAGCATTTTTGTGGCTGGTTTTTTTTACCCACCCCGGCGGATACTATCTTATAGCAGAGCTGTGCCTGGCAATTTTTCTGGTTCTTTTTGCTATTTATCGTTCTCGTGATGCTAAAAACACGATCGAGATAGAACCCGCATTATCTCATGATGCATATATAGGTACCATCGGGTGGTTAAAAAGTATCTTTCTAATTTTAATGATAGCATTTGTGGCCTCTTTTATCTTAAAAGCCTATTTTGAACGCCCGTACGGCGCACATGATGCTTGGGCTATATGGAATTACCGTGCGCGATGGCTGTTTAGGGGTGGCAGTCAATGGACGTATGCCTTTTCTTACATGAATGCCGCCGACTCGCCGGATTACCCCTTGCTGGTTACCGGTTCTGTTTTTCGCATGTGGAGTTTACTCGGAACTGATCATGTAGCGATACCTGTTATGGTTGCCGGCGTATTAGCGGTTGGATCTATTCTAATAATATTTTCTTCTCTTGCTATTCTTCGAGGTGAAAATCAGGGTTATCTTGCCGCCCTATTTATGTTTATAACAACCCGATTTCTAAACATTGCAACCTATCAATACGGGGATGCGCCTTTAGCTTTCTTTATTTTAAGCACGATTGTCCTTTTTAGCCTGAAAGATCACTATCCGAATTTATCGTTCCGCCTGCTGTTTTTAGCCGGACTCACCGCTTCGTGTGCAGCTTGGACCAAAAATGAAGGTCTTCTGTTTTTAGTATTGATTATTTTAATTCGATTTATCGGTGAAATACGCCGCCATAACTGGTTCGGAATATTAAAACAGTTTTTTTATTTTTTCCTGGGAATGTCATTCATATTAAGTACCTTAATTTATTTTAAACTAAGTTTTGCAATCGCAAATGATCTTGTGAATAAAACAAATTTAAAAAAATTGGGTGTTTACCTTTTTGACATTGATCGGTATCTTGAAGTGCTGTTAGGAATGACAAAAAAGATTTTTACCTTTAACGATCACATTATCAGCCTGTTGGTTGTTTACTTTTTGATTTCCGGCGTTGCTAGATCTTCTTTTGTCAAAAAGGGGATAGCATCTCATGTATTATTGATGTCATTAATGTTGGGCGGTTATTTTTTTTCCTATTTTATCTCACCTTTTAATTTAGAATGGCATATAAAAGCTTCGATGTCGCGGCTGATAGTTCAATTGTGGCCGGCGTGGGTTTTTCTCTTCTTCTATTGTGTTAGGGGGCCGGAAAAATCCCTGGATGAAGGTCAGCCGGATCAAGTTTAGCCTTCAGAGCTGATACGTGGCTGTAAAAAAAAATGAAAAATATTTCAAAAAAGTACAGGTTACAGCACGTTATCCACAAATAGAACTATTTTTATCGGTTTACACTGCATTTTATGCTTGATATCCGCTGATTTCTGCAATAAATAAACGTATCCTTCGATGAGGGGTGTTTTTCAAAGAGGTAGTCTTCCTGCCTTTTTTCACGGTTTTTCCTTGGAAGCGGCGCAAGCGCCTGCGCCTCCGGCCTGTAAGCCTACGGGAAGCCTACGGGCTGGAAGCGCTGCGCGAGCGATACCACAAATCTTCAATCTTCAATCGTCAATATTCAATTCCGGCTTTGCCGGGTTGGGATTACTTCAGCTGATGGGTTCTCCCTATTACCATTTATCGAGGTTTATAATTCACAAG
>JAIVWA010000014.1:0-15899 GCA_049190255.1 Gammaproteobacteria bacterium
ATCCCATGACCTGGTCATGGGTTTGGGTGCGAGCCCCTTATCACGCCGCGTCCATAATCCATCGGGTCCCCTGAAGTCGGGAAGGCCCGATTCCGTACTGATTCCGGCTCCCGTAAAAATAACCGGATATCGGGACTCATACAGCCATTGGGCAAGGGTTTGAATTCTCTTATCGAGATCCTCTTCCATAACTACCGCCTTAGCAGGTAAAGATTTGTTGCATTATAGCATTAGAAGATGTAAAAAATCACGCTCGGTTATAAGCATACAAAAAAATTTACCCAAAACAGCCTTAGGCTGAAGAAGTAAAACAGCAGCAGTGAACCGATAGAATTAGAGCCTGCATGCTTTTTTCATAACCTGCCTTTTTTTCCTGTCTGAAATCCTGATACATGACCTACTTTTTATTTAAAAAGTCTAAAATGGACAAAATGTGAGATTCTTTCCTTGACATCAATATAAAATGAATGTAACCATGTAAGGCAAAAAGTCCAAATTAGACAAATTGATTGACTCGGAGATCTCAAATGGCAAAAAAACTGTCCCGATACATATCTATCGCTGACGCCATTGCTACACTTTTGCACCCCCATGCTGAAGTTGTCATCCATGATATTGGAGATGATGCAATCTTTTATATTACCAATCCGTACTCCGGCAGAGAGGTGGGTGATCCTTCAAATCTGAAAGTCAATGCACAGGATTTCAACCTGGATGAAGATGTGATCGGTCCATATGAAAAAACCGGGACCAATGGGCAGCGCATTCGATCGATTACCGCAGTGCTGAGGGACGATAGAGGAAACCCCAGTGGAATCATCTGCATCAATCTTGATTTCTCAATTCTTGAATCCGCCATGTCTACTCTTGAGGGATTCCTTCATCCACCGGACGTGGCCCCCCGTCCGGAAATCCTGTTCCGAAACGAATGGCGGGAACTGATCCTGCTGGAAATCCGTTCATATTTAAAGGAACAGAAACAGACACTGGAAAACCTGGATGTTCAGGGGCGAAAAGCACTGCTGGAACGTCTTGATGAAAAAGGTCTTTTTTATGCAAGAAAATCGGTGGAGCAGGTAGCTGTCCACCTCGGAATGTCGCGAGCGACCATATACAAGGACCTCAACGAAATTAGAAAGAAAAAGAAAACGTCCGATATCGTTGCCGGACACTGAACCGGCCTTGAAATTATCATGCAGGCATAAAGTGGGAGGAAAGGGAGGAAAGATTAATGCAAGTATTTAATCTGGAGCAAATAAAAAGCGTCATGGAGCAGATCGACATTACACCTTTCATCGAAGAGGGTTTTGTCGCCTATTCTCAGGGAAAAGTAGTCGTTCCCCCGGTGGGAGAGATGATATTCGAGAATCCGCCGGCTGATGTCCATATTAAATACGGGTATATTAAAGATGATGACTATTTTGCCATCAAGATCGCCTCCGGGTTTTATGAAAATTATAAAATCAACCTTCCCACCAGCGACGGGCTCATATTGTTGTTTTCCCAACGAGATGGCACACTGGCGAGCATTCTGCTGGATGAATGTTATCTGACCAATGTCAGGACGGCGGTGGCTGGTCAGGTTGTCGCAAAATATATGGCCCCATCCAAAATTGATTGCATAGGTGTCTTCGGTACAGGGGTTCAGGGTCGGATGCAGGTCGAGTACTTGAAACCGGTTGTAGATTGCCGCAATATTATGGTCTGGGGGTTGCCACAGGATAATTTTGACACTTACAAACAGGACATGAAAAAACTCGGCTTCAGTGTCCAAACAACCCGGGACGCGGGTGAAGTCACCGAAAAATGCCGCCTGATCATTACGGCAACTCCCTCCAAGACCCCGCTTATAGATGTCAAACAGATAAAACCGGGCACCCATATCACGGCCATGGGCTCCGATACCCACCAAAAGCAGGAGTTAGACCCTAAAATCCTTCAAAGAGCCGATATGGTTGTGGCCGATAGTATCGAGCAATGCCTGTCGCGCGGTGAAATTTCCAAGGCGCTGCAGGCGGGCCTGGTAAAAAAGGAAGATCTCATTGAGTTGGGGGATGTGATTGCCGGTCGTCAACCTGGACGAACGTCTGATGAGCAGATAACCGTGGCTGATTTGACCGGTGTGGCGGTACAGGATATTCAGATCGCCAAGGCAGTCCACGAAGCCCTGATCCAATCCGATTTTGGCAATGCATAGGAAGCATCATTGTGTGGTTACGCAAAACGTATGCGATTGATCCCGACCAGGTCCTCCTTGGAGGGGGACAAACGGGCCGTAGTAATGATCGTGGTATTTGTTACTAAAGCTGCATGTCGGGAAAATGAACCCTAAAACAAGGCACAGGAGGTATGAGAGATGAAAAAATTTTTCCTTTTAATGACGGCAATCCTGGTATTCGGCGCAGGCGGACTCGTGCAACCGGCAGCAGCGGAAACGCTGCGCATTGGAGCGGAATGCACCTATTTCCCATTTAACTATCGCACCGATGATGGTGTGCTTACCGGCTACGACATTGACGTTGCCAGGGGTATCATGGAAATCATCGGTGCCGACGCCAAGTTCGTTTGTCAGAAGTGGGACGGTATGATCCCGGCCCTTCTTGCCAATAAGTTCGATTTGATAACAGCGTCCATGTCGATTACCGAGGAACGGAAGAAAAAAATGGATTTCTCGATTCCATACCGGATTTCGGTGGGCCAGTTTGTCGGCAAGAAAGGCGCGAATCTCAATCTTTTCAATAGTGACGGTTCCCCCAATCCGGCCAATTTCAAGGGCGTTAAAATGGGCCTGGAACGTGCCACTACCTACGCGAACTGGGTTGAGGCGAACATACCCGATGCCAAGGTGCTGCTGTATGATACCAACGAGGCCTTATATCTTGATCTTCAGAATGGCCGCACCGATATCATCATGACCAATCCCATGAAGGCCTATCTCAAATTCCTCAGCAAGGATAAGGGCAAGAAATTCGGATTCGTCAGCCCGCCGCTCGACGACCCCAAATTTTTCGGCGTCGGTGTCGGGGTGGGCATTGCCAAAGGCCGGGAGGACCTGCTCAAGCGCATCAACGGTGCTCTGAAGACGCTGATTGAAAACGGCTCTTTGGAAAAATACTCCCTGAAATACTTCCCATTCGCCATCCACAACGAAAAATGGGAAGGTGTCGAATAAGAAGCTGTAAATGACGCGGTGGCGTTAGCGGTAGCCGACATCGCCGCGTTTTTCTCACACGATTTAAAATTCAAATTGACAAAACATGCCTGTGTTTGGCTATCTCAACCAGGCCAAGCCTAGGGTTTCGATCAAAGGGAGGAAGCCTCTGTGGCAGATCTATCCGGGTGGTGGGACGATTATTTCTGGGGTGCAATGACCGTTCTCAAGGTTTTTGGTGTATCCTTGATAATGGCCGTGATTTTCGGACTGATTGGAGCCAGCGCCAAGCTGTCGAAAAACCGCATTGCCAATAAAATCGCCGGCGCCTATACGATCGCCTTCCGCGGAACGCCGGAACTACTGGTTTTATTGATTTTTTACTACGGTTCGGCGATTGCGCTGACCAGCATCACGCAGATCTTTTTCCCCCAAATGCAGTTTGTCGATATCCCTCCTTTCTGGGCCGGTTCCTTTGCCATTGCTTTGATTGTCGGCTCTTACGCGACAGAGACCTTTCGGGGGGCCTTTCTGGGCGTTGATCCGGGGATTGTCGAGGCGGCCCGGGCCTTGGGAATATCGAATCTGCATACGTTCTTCTATGTCCGGATACCCCAGATGTGGCGTTTGGCCCTGCCGGCCTTTGGCAATCACATGCTTTCGATAATGAAGGATACGGCATTAATTTCAATCATAGGACTTGAAGAAATCCTATTTGTCGCAGAAATGGCGACAGCGGTGACCCTCAGGCCGTTTACGATGTATATGGTCGTGGCTTTGATTTACCTCAGCATTACGACCGTCATTACACTCGTGGTGATGGCCCTGGAGAAACATGCGAATCGTCATCTGGAGGGTGCCAAATGAATCTTCAAATATATCTCATCCTTGAGAGCATCCCCAAGATGCTGGCCGGCCTCGGGGTGACACTGCAGCTTCTGTTTCTGGCAGCCTTTCTGGGCCTGGGCCTGGGCATTATTCTTCTACTGATGCGCATCAGCGGCCGCTGGTATCTCTCCTTCCCTGCGTTTATGTACATCTACTTCTTTCGCGGCACGCCGATCCTGGTTCAAATTTTTGTCATCTACCATGGCTTCCCACAGTTCGAGTTCATTCGCGACAGTGTACTCTGGCCGATCCTTCGTGAACCATTCGGCTGTGCAACGCTCGCCCTCACTCTGAATACCGGCGCTTATGTTTCGGAAATTCTTCGCGGGGGGTATCTCGGTGTCGAACGCGGACTGCATGAAGCGGGAATGGCGCTTGGCCTGTCGAAACGTCACCGGTTCACTTACGTTACGACACCCATTGCCGTCAGGCTCGCCATCCCGGCTTACAGCAACGACTTCATCAGCCTGCTCAAGGCGACCTCATTGGCCAGTACAATCACTTTGCTCGATATGACCGGTGCGGCACGTACCATTGTCGCCAAGACTTTCGCACCCTATGAGATTTTCATCTCCGCTGCGATTATCTACATGGTGATGACATGGTTTATTCAACGCGGCTTTGGCTTGTTCGAGAAGCGCATGAGCCGATATATCAAACAGTAAGGCGTAATATGACTGATAGCAACCAAGAACCGATTATCATACTGCAGGATGTCTGCAAATCGTTCGGAGACTTCCAGGCGTTACGCAACATAAACCTTCAGGTGAACAAAGGCGAAAGGATTGTGGTTTGCGGGCCTTCAGGGTCCGGCAAATCGACCATGATCCGCTGTATCAACCGGCTTGAGGAGCACGACAGCGGCAAAATAATTGTTTCCGGTCGCGAACTGACAAGCACGGTCAAAGACATTGACGCCGTTCGCAGCGAAGTCGGGATGGTCTTCCAGAGTTTCAACTTATTCCCACATTTAACGGCGATCAAAAATCTGATGCTGGCCCTCAAACTGGTGCGAAAGATGAACAAGTCGCAGGCACGGGAAGTCGCCATGGGTTTTCTCAAACGTGTTCGCATACCCGAACAAGCCGATAAATACCCGAGTCAGCTCTCGGGAGGGCAGCAGCAGCGTGTGGCCATCGCCCGCGCACTTTGTATGAACCCTGAAGTGATGCTTTTCGACGAACCGACATCTGCATTGGATCCGGAAATGATCAGCGAGGTTCTCGACGTGATGATCGATCTTGTGAATGAAGGTTTGACAATGATCTGTGTCACCCACGAAATGGGTTTCGCTCGGTCTATCGCCGACAGCATCGTTTTCATGGATTACGGTGAGATTGTCGAAATGAAGCCGCCGGATGAGTTTTTCGAAAATCCGGAAAGTGAGCGGACCAAAGTCTTTCTCAGCCAAATCATCTCCCATTGAGCCGGAGGATGTTGTGAACGCGTCAGAACTCAAACGGTTTGCCGCATGCGGCGTGCGGGCAGTTGACGCCAGCGGTGCCCTCATCCGGGAATATAACCGCAAACCGTTCCATGTCGAAATCAAGGGTGACGGCAGCCCGTTTACCTCGGTCGATCAGGCCGTTGAGGATCAAATGCGAAAGATTATTGCTGCTGAGCATCCCGACCACGGCATCATTGGAGAGGAGCGCAAGGCATATGCTCCCGACAGTGAATTCGTGTGGGTGATTGACCCGATCGACGGCACACTGGCATTTCTCGCGGGCATTCCGGTATTTGGTACTTTGCTGGCGCTGCTCCACAACGGGGCTCCGGTTCTCGGAATCATCGATATGCCGATGACCGGTGAGCGCTGGATCGGCGCTGACGGCCTGCAAACGACACGAAACGGCAAGCCGGTCCGCTCGCGCCCCTGCGCGGATCTTTCGATGGCGCTGATGTCGACCAGTAATCCCGATTACTATGACCACACCAATGCCCCGGCGCTGGAGCGGTTGAAAAAAGCCACCCGTTTTGCGGTCTATGGAGGCAGTTGCATGTTCTATGCCCAGATCGCTTCGGGGCGCGTCGACATCTGCATCGATGTTCAATTCGAAGTTCACGACTATTTGGCTTTGATTCCTGTCGTTCAGGGCGCCGGGGGCGTGTTTACTAATTGGGAAGGGAGCGCCGCGGGGCTACACTCCGGGAGTCAGTACATTGCAGCGGGTGATCCGCGAGCACACGAGCAGGCCCTTAAAATTCTATCATCAAAAACGGCTCTTTTACGCACGCAAATCGGTGGAACACGTCGCCAGTTTCCTGAAGATATCCCGTGCGACGGCGTACAAGGACCTAAACCGAATCAGAAAAAGTAACAATAAATTGTTCTGAAACCGTCGATATGCTCAAACAGCGCCTATGGCGGAATTTTAAACAGTGAAAGGAGTTGTATGAATCCAATGACACATTTTGTGAGTACCAAAGGGGGCGTGGCGCCCGTGGATTTTGAAACGGCTGTTTTGCAAGGGTTCGCCGCTGACGGCGGGCTGTTCGTACCGGAAACCATCCCTCGAATTTCTGAAGAGCGGCTGCAGGAGTGGTCCGGGTTGAGTTATGTCGATCTGGCTTTCGAAATTTTGTCGCTTTTCATAGAGCGCACCATCCTTTCCGCGGATGAGTTGCGGGAGTTGCTGCGCGACAGCTTCAATACATTCGAACACCCGGACGTTATCCCGGTTGTAAGCCTGGGAACGAAGCCGAATACGTACATCATGGAATTATTCCAGGGGCCGACCCTCTCGTTTAAAGACGTTGCCATGGGGTTTCTGGTGAACACGGTGGATTTTTTTCTCAAACGAAAAAACGATTGGGTGTCGCTGGTGGTGGCCACCACCGGTGATACCGGTCCGGCGGCCGCACACGCGTCGGCAGGCAAAAAGTCCATTGAATGCTGGGTGCTTTATCCCGGTGGCATGATCTCGGAAGAGCAAGAGCGCCAGATGACGACTTTGGAAGCGCCCAACGTGCATGCCGTGGGCGTAAACGGCTGTTCCGACGGCGGAGATGATCTTGACCTGGTGCTGGCCCGGATGTTTGCCGACGACGACCTCAAACAGCAGTTGAAACTCTCCAGCGTCAACTCGATTAACTGGTGCCGGGTAATGTTCCAGGCCGTCCACTATTTTTACGGTTATTTCCGCGTTGTAGATCGGGTGGGCGAGAAAATTGTGTTGTCCGTGCCATCGGGCGCATTTGGCAATCTTTTTGGCGGCTATCTGGCGCGTACAATGGGGCTGCCGGTAAAAGCGTACATTTGCGCCAACAATCAAAACGCAACCCTCCACAGAGCCTTGTCAACCGGTCGTTTCACAAAAGAAGATCTCAAATCGACCGTATCTTCGGCCATCGATATCGTTGTTCCCTATAATTTTTGGCGCTATTTATACTTTGCCTCCGGGCGGGACCATGGCAAAATCCGTCAATGGATGGATGAGTTCCAAAACCAGGGCAGCGTGCGATTGGATTCGCGGACGGCCGACGAGATCCGGCAGGGTTTCATCTCGGCCTCCATCACCGACGAACAAACACTTTCCACCATTGCGGATGTGTATCGAAGCCGGGATGGCTACCTGCTGGATCCGCACGCTGCCGTAGCCGTGGCCGCGGCGGATATACTTTCAAATACCTTTGCACCGGATACCAAAGTCGTATGTCTGGCCACAGCCCATCCAGCCAAATTCCCGGATGTTATCCGCAAAGCCCTGGCCGTGGATGGGGAACTGCCCGAGCAGGCCGTGCATAAATCTATTGAGGCGGCAAAAGATCTCTGCCAGCACGTGAGACTGTGCGACTACACCAAATTGGCTCCGGCTCTGACGCGTGCCATGCAATCCGTGACGAAATACCACGCGGCCTCGAGTAAATTTGAATAATGAAATATCTTATTATTGGATCAGGACGAATGGCCATTGGTATTGTACACGATTTGCTCAATCTTAAAAGTACGAGCGAAGTGTATGTTACGGACCGGGAACAATCAGCATTGGATCAAATGAATTCTCAATTTAGGGATCCCCGCCTGCATTTAAGGAGAATAAACGCCGATGACAGGGAAAATTTAATTCCACTGATGGAGAATACCGATGGTGTACTGAGCGCTGTACCGTATGACTATAATCTTCAATTGACCCGGTGGGCCATTGATACCAAATGTCATTTTGTCGATTTGGGAGGGAACTTTCGTGTTGTAGAAAATCAGTTCAAACTCGATCAAAAAGCGAAAACATCCGGTGTGGGTATTATTCCCGACTGTGGTCTGGCACCGGGAATGGCTTCCGTGGTGGCCGCCCATGCTATCCGGCAATTGGATAAAGTAAATACGTTGGAAATTCGGGTTGGTGGTCTTCCGCTTGAACCAAAGACACCGTTAAATTATATGTTAATATTTTCGGTTCATGGATTGACCAATGAATATATTGAACCTGCCATCATTCTGGAAAATGGAGAAATTAAATCGGTTCCCTCAATGACAGAGGTAGAATCGTTAACTTTTCCCGAACCTTTCGGTCGTCTGGAAGCATTTTATACTTCGGGCGGTACCTCAACCTTGCCCGACACCTATAAAGGTGATATACAAACACTCAACTATAAAACCATTCGCTATCCCGGACACTGTGAGCTGTTTAAGTCTATGATTGATTTAGGATTTGTTGATGAAAAACCGATAAATGTGGGAGAATACTCCGGCACAAAACGTGAAGTATTTGAACGATTGTTAGAAGAAACACTCACCTTTGAAGGGGATGATGTAACATTGATGAGTGTTACGGCAAAAGGGATCAGTAATGGTGAAGAAAAAAAATGGGTATATCGGGCAATCGAATATGGGGATAAGAAAAATAATCTTACAGCAATGATGCGTACAACAGCCTTTCCGGCGATACTTACACTGGAGATGCTGGTTGACGGGCGGATTAGGGATCGCGGCGTGCTGCGTCAGGAACTCTCGATTCCGCCGGATATATTTTTAGAGGAACTGGAAAAAAGAAATATTCATTTTGAAGTTTGATCAGCCATTAATCCCCGGAAAATTGATAAAACGATACAAGCGTTTCCTGGCCGACGTTGAACTGGGTAGTGGGGAAATCATAACTGCTCACTGTCCCAATACAGGCAGCATGAAAACCTGTGACACACCTGGCTGGAAGGTAATGCTCAGCTATCATCAAAAACCTAAACGTATTATCGAGGATGAGGAAGTCATTAGCAAGATCCTCAAACATTCACAACCCTTTCTGCTATACCACATTCCTAAAGCACCATATATTGGGCCCCATTTTTTCTTGACATACCAGGCTGATTCCACTATATTTTTCCTTCGAAAAAGCAATGTCTTATCTCTCGCCACGCGCGGAGCGAAAGCTCATTTTAAACGATTCCGTCGGCGCCGGCATAACGCGCAGTTCATTTTCTGCAAAGAGTTTGAAGCTGTTTCCTCAAAACACATCTTCTAAGTAAGCATGTCGTTAAAACGTAAAATAGCCCTTACCGGGGGTCTTCTCCTTTTGCTCAGCGTGCTGCTGGCCTGTCTGTTGACCGGAGCTTACTTTTACCTGCCCTTCTATGTGGAATCCAAAATCATCCCAAAACTTGCCGCAGATGCAGGCCTCACCGACTTTGCAGTCAACGTTCGCAACATCGGCTTCTTTAGTGCCGATCTGGGGGCCTTGCGTATTGGACCGCGAGAGAATCCGGCCTTTGTTATCAGGTCCGTGCAGGTCGATTATTCTCCGCGGGGCCTTTATCAGCAGAAAATTGAAAAAATAACCTTGAGTGGAATCGAACTTCACGGCCAATGGGCAAATGGCCAATTTAAGTTGCGCGGTGTTGATTTTGAAAAGATTATGGCAGGTGTGCAAAAGCGGGCGAACCTGGCACCGGCATTCGATGACACATCGCCTCCGGTTATTCCTGCAAGGCTGGAAATACGCAATTCGCGAGTAATTATTGGATATAATGACCAATTTTACAGGATACCCTTTGAATTCGATATGGTCCCCCAAGACCCCGAATATGACGTATTCGATATTGCGGCCCATTTATATCCCCGGGGAGAAAAAATCAGCGCCACTGTCAAAGTGAATCGACCTCAGCGCCGGGCGGCGTTGAGGATTGATTCCGCGACCCTGAACCTGGACCGTTTTGCGGATATCGCCGCCCGGGTGGCAGGCCTGATGTTGTCCGGTGAGATGACCCTAAATGGCAAGGCTGAAGTGCGATGGGAGCCTTTGCAGATTTCAGCGGTCAATGCGTCGCTGGTGCTGCGTCACGGCAAAATAATGGGCCGCGGCCTTCAGTTGCAAACTGCCATGGCCGCTAATAACGAGGAGATTCCTTTCCGGATCCGGATAGATCTATCAGCAAAAAATACCAACGAGTGGCAGATCAGCGGCAGCACGATATCGATGACTGCCCCCACGCACCTGACGCTGACCGGATTTGACGGCATGATTAAAAGCAATGCCGCATCGCTCGAAAGTTCCGGCAATTTTAGCGCGGTTTTGCATTCATCAACGCCAACCAGGCCCAATCTGTTGCCGCTAAAAATCCAGGATCCATTACCGCTGCAGGGTCGGTTTTCAGCGATATATCATCAATCCGGAAAATGGCAATGTGAAGTCTCTAATAATAAACCGGCAGGTACAGCCGCCAAAACCGTCCGTTTAAAGGTTGAGCCCTATACCATAACATCGTCAAGCCCTGAATTTAATCTTTCTGCCAAAGCAGAGTCCGGAGATATCGACGCCGCATATATGCTGTTGGCTCGGGCAGTCCGGATCACTGCTGGATCTGAATCCATTAACATACCAAAATTGTTATTAAAAGGTAGGGCGCAGATAGATAATGCGGCCAACGGTTCCATCGGGGTCAGGTTTGACCTTCGAGCGCCCAATACCGGCATAAAATTCAAAGACGGTGAAATTAAAATTTCCGATGTTGCGATATCCGGTAAACTAAACCGAGATGATGACCGTCAGATAACATTAGGGGGCCTATTGCAATTTAGCGGTGCCGGCGGTCAATTTTCCCGTTTCGGCGCCCGGGTCGGTGGCGCCCGGGGCAAGATACCTTTCAAATGGCCGGTGAAAGGAAAAACCGCAAAAGGCAGTGTTTCGGTTGCCAACCTGAAATACAAGGGCATGGAACTCGGTCGTGTCAGCAGTCAAATTCGCCAGACAACGACCGGTTTTGCATTTGAAGGTCGACATCAAAGCGCACTGCTTCCCAGGATGAAACTGGATTTCAGCGGCGAATCCAGATTATTTATTGACGCACCTGCCGGGGCCAGCGTTCATTTCAAACTCTTTCGCCCGGCCGCTGCGCCGGAGATTGATCTGGGAAAATTCTACCCGGATGCACAGGGCATTCGCATTAAAGGCAAATTTCAACTGGATGGCAATCTGGCCCTTGATACCAAAGGCTTCAGCGGTATGATACGTGCCGCTGTTGATAATGGCAGCCTATTTGTAGACAAAAACAAGTTGGCGCTGGAAGGAATTCGCCTGTCTCTCAGTTTGCCGGAGTTGCCGAAAATTCGCAGTGCACCCGGGCAGAAAATCCATTTTGCCAGAATATCGCTGGGGGATTTTGTTGCCCAAAAAGGCCGGATTGATTTCCAGATCGAATCCGACCGGTCTTTTCTGATCGAAAAGATGCACTTTATCTGGTGCGACGGAAATGTGGAGACACAGGCGATCAGGCTATCGCCCGGGGTCGAAGATTATGGCATTACATTTTACTGCGATCGTCTTAACCTCGCCAAGGTTTTGGAGCAGTTCGGTGCGGCCGCGGCCACCGGCCGGGGAACGGTTAGTGGCCGCATACCGCTGCAATACGCCAACGGAAAGATTAGGTTCGACGATGGCTTTCTCTTCTCTACACCGGGAGAAGGCGGCAAAATTCATCTTACCGGGACAGATATTCTGACAGCCGGCATTCCACCGAATACACCCCAGTTTGTCCAGATGGAACTTGCCAGGGAAGCGCTAAAGGATTATGATTATTCATGGGCCAAGCTGAATATAACTTCCCAGGGAGAAGAGTTGTTGCTGCAGATGCAAATGGACGGTAAACCCGCCAAAACACTTCCGTTTGTCTACAGTAAAGATATTGGCGGCTTTATGAAAGTCGAAGCGGATGTCAAAGGGTCAAAGTTTCAGGGCATTCGTCTCGATGTCAATTTTCGGCTTCCTCTCAACAAAATTTTACAATATAAAGAACTCATAGAGATGATCCAATAAGGTCAGGACCTTAATTGAACCAAAATGCACAATTAGGAGTTAATTGTTAATTGTTATTCGTTATTAGGAAACAGGCCTATCTACAATTTAAACGATTAACTATTAATCCGCCTCCGCGGAATAACTCCCAATTGGCGAAGGAGCAATACCATGATAAGAAAAACGTTTTTTTTGCTGGCAGGAATTATTTTTCTGGTTGCCCTAGGATGTACCCAGCACAAAGTGGAGGTGGCACCCGTGGAAATTAAACCTATTCATATTACGATCGACGTCAATGTAAAAGTTGATAGAGCTCTGGATGACTTCTTTAGTGATGTTGATGATACTGAAAAGAATGTCGACCCCAATCACTCTGCGACCGAATAAAAAGTGATCAAGGCGATTTGATCAAACAAGGAGATTTAAAAATGAAGCGAAAAGCAATCTTTGCGATATTACCGGTTTTCGTCTTAGGGATCTTGATCACCAACGCGTATCCGGCCGCAAAAGAGATCAAGCAGCGAATGATCGCCCGCCTGCCGGTAATTAAAGCCCTTAAAGGCCAAGGCATTGTCGGGGAGAATAACAGGGGTTATCTGCAATTTGTCGGCCAAAAGAAAGAAAAAGAGGAAGTGGTCACGGCCGAAAACAAGGACCGCAAGCTGGTTTACCAGGCCATTGCCAAGCAACAGGGAACCACGGCCGCGGTGGTCGGCAAACATCGAGGGGTTCAAATTGCCAATAAAGCCCAACCCGGTGAATGGCTGCAGGATGCCAACGGCAAGTGGTATCAGAAATAAATCCATCTACCGCCAAAACAGGCACTTACTCGATAAACATCACCGGCCTAAATTCTCAACCGGGTTAAGTTATTTTAAAAGATGGATTTATGAGGTGTGACTGTCGTAAGGCGGGCCACCGTGCCCGCCGTTATTGGTCGGCACGGTGGCCGGCCCTGCATTTTGAGCATAAGCCGCCAAACCGGGAATTGTGGAAATAAATGAACGATCTGACTGAAACGCATTCAGCGGCCTGGGAGAATGATGAGGCCAGAGTTGATGTACTCTTCAGTGCTGCAGGTGTGGCGACAAATATCGCCATGCTATCGAAGTCCAGTGGCAGGATTCTACTTGCTGACGTTGGCGATGGCACACTCCGAGACCTGCTATCTCAAGGCAGTCTTGATTTTGTAAATGAACTGAACCTGATTATAATAACCCACGGACACTTCGACCACATGGGAGGTCTGTTCTCCCTGCTTGGATTCTTGCGGATGTTGAAACGATCCGCCCCTCTTGACATACTAATTCCGAAGGGATGCAAAGAGGTGTCGAGTACAGTAAGAACATTCAAGGACAGCTATGGTGACACCCTTCCGTTCCAAATCAGAGTCCAGGAGATGGGGCACGATTCAGAGTTCCACACTGACTTCTTTCACGTTCGTTCGCTGGAAGTGGAACACTATGGATTGGAGAATGCCACGGGGGACGATGTCTTGATGCCTGCTCTTGGGTATAGAGTGAGTATCGGTAAGTCAGTTATCGCATTCACAGGCGACAGCAGAATGTGTCCCGTTCTAGAGGAAGTCGTAAAAGGGGCTGACCTGGCTCTGATTGAAGCAACAAAAGGCACAAGTGTTGAAGCCGATTTGAAGGTACATCTCTCAGATGACGAGGCGGAACAGCTTGGACCCTTGGCTAAGAACCACCTGCTTATACACAGAATAGCGAAGATCGAGAGTTAAAGCCAGACAAAGGTATGCTATAGCATTAGCTTTGGCTGCTCCTTACTTCAGTCCCTTCCAATATCACCGGCGATTGAATTTGACGAATTCCTATTTTTTATGGAGTAAAGATATTCAGATCCTTAAAGTAAGTTCGGTAAAAGCCTCTGTCTCTGGTTATTAACCTGTTAGCCTGAATTTTAGCGTGCGCTCCAATCAAAAAATCGCTCAATATATGTTGGCGAAAAGAAATGATCTTTTGGCAGGTATCACAGGCAAGCGCCTGGTTCCTGCCACATGAAGGACAGACAATTGTATTTTTTTTGCGCTGAGAATATTTCTTCCAGGCTCGACTGGCTTCAAACAACGAGTCTTCATTCGAGTGAACCAGAATAATACCGGTGTCCCTCAAAAATCTATTGAGATCATTAAAAGACTTAAACTGAGATCCCAATTCAGCAAATACCACTTCAGAAATAATAAGCTCATCATCCGGATCAATATTTGACAGCGATTGAAGGGAAGATTGAAACTGGGCTGCGTTCGGAATCAAAATATCCAATAATATGTTAGTGTCTACGGAATTAATCATCAGGTTTTCCCCGCAGCTGTTTGACAATATCGTCCGGTTTTTTTCCCTTCAAGTGTGATAGAAACCCTACATATTTTTCGAAATTTCTGTATACCGCCACTTTTTTCTTCAGTACAACCTTATTTTTTTCCATTTCAAAAACGACTTCATCTCCGGTATTTATGCCCAACATCGATCTAATTGGGCGAGGTATGGTGACCTGGCCTTTTTGGGTGACTCTTGGCATGTTTTCGTACCCCCTCTCAAAGTATTACTTAAAGTAATACCAAAGAAATGCTGATTGTCAATAGCAAATAAAATAAAAATGATCATTTATCAGATTAATTATGAATCTACAAAGTTTCTTTTTCGATCAAACCGGCCACTTCAGCGGCGGCGGTGGTGCTGAACCCTGCCTGCCCTGCGTAGCCTGAAAGGCGAAGCAGGGAACCTCTGAACCCAACCTTACATTTCCTATACATACTTAACATTAAATTTTACATTGACATTTACATTTTGATCGATTATATTAGCTACAGAGAAAATAATTCAGGAATTTAAGATCGGATTTCTACATTTTTGTTAAATCCAAAATCTGCATTCCAAAATCCCAAATCGACGAGGGTTTTCTATGCAACAAGCACCCCTAACTGAAAAGCAACAGCGTGTTTTAGATTATCTGCAGCACGAAATCGCGAGCAGCGGACAGGCGCCCAGCCTGCGCCAGGCGGCTACGGATCTGGGCGTCAGCCATGCCGCCATCGCCCAGATTCTCAAAGCGCTGGAAGAAAAAGGTTATCTGAAGCGGGAGGGGCGCTACAGTCGTACGGTCTATCTTTTAAACCGCGCCCGCGAGACGTCGGCGGCGCAACGCTGGCAGGAGGTCCCCATCATCGGCCGTGTCATGGCCGGTCTGCCGATGTACGCCCAGACGGAATGGGACGGCAGCACGGTGCTGGATGCCGCCGTCTTTCGCGGTCAAAACCTCTTTGCGTTGCGTGTGAAAGGCGATTCGATGAAGGATGCCGGAATCCTGAATGGCGATTTGGCGATCTGCGAACCCCGTCAATACGCCCAGAACGGTGAAATTGTGGTGGCACTCATCGACAACGAGGAAGCCACCGTCAAGCGTTTCTTCCTGCGCAAAAAATATGTCGAGCTGCGCCCGGCCAATGCCAAATACAAACCCCTGCGCTACGGTTTCAGCGATGTCCTGATCCAGGGCAAAGTCATCGGCATCCAGCGCGGCCCGGAAGGAATCAAGTAGCTCATAGTTTATAGCTCATGGCTCATAGGGAAAAAGATTTAATTCTGTCGACTATCAGCGGTGCAATACAGGTT
>JAIVWA010000014.1:15907-19288 GCA_049190255.1 Gammaproteobacteria bacterium
CAGAGGCCGACCCCATTTTACAATAAAAAATTCGAAATCCGAATGTCGCCTGATTTTATAAAATAGGCCGAAACAAATCCGAATACAAAATGACAGAAATTCAAAACCACAAAGAATTCGGCCCTTTTGTCTCATCAATCAGCCGTTTCGACGTTTAGAGCATTTGAACATTCGGATTTTGAATTTGTTTCGCATTTCGGCCAATTTTATAGGATCAGGTGTGCTTCGGATTTCCGGCTTCTCCAAATCGAGTGTTTATACTGGAAGTTGAAATTACACCAGATGCAAAACGATCAAACATCCATAGATAAATGCCGGCTTCGGGTCGGCACGAGCGGCTATTCGTATGCCGAGTGGACCGATGCCGGGTTTTATCCGCCGGCAACAAAATCGGGCGCCATGCTGCCCCTTTACGCCCAACATTTTCCGATCACCGAGCTGAACTTCACCTGGTATCAGATGCCCAAAGTGCATATGCTTGAACGCATGCACCGGCAGGCACCGGCCGGTTTTCGCTTTGCCGCCAAACTGACTCGCACCTTAACCCACGAAATCGACCCCGATCAATGGCGCGGGCAGGCGACCCAGTACCGTGACGGCATCGCTCCGCTTTTACAGGCCCGCAAGCTGGCGGCCGTTTTACTGCAATTTCCGCCGTCATTTGTGCGGGCCCCCCAAAGCCGCCACTACCTGGCCGCCCTCTTGGATGAGCTGGACGGTCTGCCTCTGGCCGTCGAATTTCGCCATGCCTCCTGGGCGACGGACCGGGTCTTTGCCGAGCTCGAGCGCCGCCGTACCACCCTGGTGACGGTGGATGAACCGGAACTGCCGGGGTTGTTTCCCAGGCTGGATGTCGTCACCAATCCGGACCTCTTCTATATCCGCTTCCACGGCCGCAACGCCAAAGGCTGGCGTTCAGGCAACATGCAAAAGCAATTCGACTATGACTACGGGGAGGACGAATTGCGCCACTGGACGGATGACCGCATCGCAAAGATGGTCCGGCACGCAAACAACGGGGTTATTTTCTTTAACAATCACGTCCGCGGCCAGGCACCGAGAAATGCCGTAAAGCTTATTAACTTGCTGATAGAAAGAGGACTGATGGAAATGCCTGAAAAGGAAAAAGGAATGGATTCTCTTTAATTTTTTTTGTCCGACAGGATCTACAGGATGAACAGGATTTTTTAACGGTTTCCGGAAGAAACCGTTAAATCTACATCCGCCTGCGGCGGAAACCGGGCGACCACACCTTCAGCGGGGATGCCTTAGTTTATCAATGGCACAGATAAACAGGGGGATAGTTGCGAAGCAAAAAAATCCAGACAATCCTGTAAATCCTGTCCAATTAAAAAATTAAAATAGAATCCATTCATTTTTATTCAGCCTGTCTTGATGACTCAAAGAATTGTCCATGGAGCGTTCAATTATTCACTTAAACATCGCCGACTTTGCTGTGGCGGTGGAGCGGGCGGTGGATTGCCGGCTCAAGGACCGGCCGGTGATTATCGCACCCGAAGGTGCGGCCCGGGCGGCCGTTTACGATATGAGCGAAGAGGCCTATCGCAACGGCATCCGCAAAGGCATGGCCCTGCGCCGGGCCGTGCGCCTGTGCCCGGGCGCCAGGATCCTGCCGCCCCACCCCGACCGCTACGAACACGCCATGCGCTCTTTGCTCAAGCAGACCCTGCCGTATTCACCCCTTATCGAAACCGGAGAGGCCGACGGGCATTTGTTTATGGATGTTTCCGGCACTGCCCGCCTTTTCGGTCTCCCCATGGATGTCGCCTGGCGGCTGCGGCGGCAGGTAAAAAAAGACCTGGGCCTGGATCCGATCTGGTCGGTGGCCCCCAACAAACTGGTGGCCAAAGTGGCCACGCGCCTGGTCAAACCCGACGGGGAGTACATTGTCGGCGCCGGCGAAGAAGAATCGCTTCTGGCACCGTTGCCGATCAACCTGGTGCCCGGCATTGAGCGCGACGATCTGCTCCGACTGCGGGAATTTAACCTCACCCGGGTGGCCCAGTTCACCGCCCTGAGCCTGGAACAGCTGCAGATCCCCTTCGGCGCCCGCGCTTTATTTCTGTACCAAACCGCCCGCGGCATCGACCCCTCCCCGGTTTTACCGGTGGGACAAAAGCCGCCCAAAGTAATTGCCGATCACGAGTTCGGCAACGACACCAACGACAGGTCCTCCCTGGAAAGTGTCCTCTACCGCCTGGTCGAGCAGATCGGCGACAGGCTGCGCCGGCGCCGGCGGGCCGCCCGGCGGGTGGCCGTCATCCTGGACTATTCCGACGGCATGCGCAGCATTCGTCAGCTGGCCGCCCGGCCGGCCACCGCCAACGATTTTACCCTTTTCCGGCTGGCCCGACGCACCCTGCGGCTGGCCTGGACCCGGCGGGTGCGCATCCGGCATGTACGCCTGATCTGTGACCGCCTGATCTTCCCGCCGGCCCAGCTGGAGCTGTTTGCCGATGAACAAGAGCAAACCCAAAAACGCGACCACCTGATCGTCGCCATCGACAGCATCCGCCACCGCTTCGGCAATGAGGCACTGCAGGTAGGTAGGACAATGGCAGCGTAACGAGCCTGGTTCGCCGGTTGGCCCGTTGGCCGGTTAATAAAGTAAACGGCGAACAAAACATTAACAGAATGCTGAATGGAGGGAATCACAATGAAAATCACTCGGTTTGAAGATCTGGAATGCTGGCAAGAGGCAAGAGTGTTAACGAAAAACGTTTATGATTATACAAAACGTCCCGTTTTCTCAAAGGATTATAGACTATCGGGGCAAATTACTGGCGCCGCCATCTCCATAATGAACAACATTTGTGAAGGATTTGATTCGAGATCAAACAAAGAATTCATCCGTTTTTTAACATATTCAAGACGATCTTGTTCTGAAGTGCAAAACTGTTTGTACGTCGCCTTAGATCAAAACTACATTTCAGAAAATGAATTCCAAAATACCTATGACCACTGCGCAAAAGTTCGTAAAATAATTGATGGCTTAATCCGGTATTTAAAAAAACACTAATTCGGTTAGCCGGTTGATCGGTTTGGCCGGTTAGCCGGTTGGGCCAGTTGACCGGTTAACCAAGGCTATTCCACTTAACAAACAAAACGGGCTCAACGGGCCCAACCGACCAACGGGCTCAACGGACCAACGGGCTCAACCGGCTCAACCTAGTATTATGATTCCTCTAACAATCCGCTCCAGTTACTCCCTCATGTGGGGCACGGCCTCCGTCAAGCAGGTCTGCCGTCACGCCAAACGGTTGGGTTACAAGCGTCTGGCGCTGACCGATACCGACAATCTCTATGGATTGTGGCCATTTTTAGCAACCTGCAAACGCGAAGGCTTAAGCCCCATTGTGG
>JAIVWA010000015.1:0-19082 GCA_049190255.1 Gammaproteobacteria bacterium
ACTTCCTCACTATCTGCATGACTATAAAGCCTTTGGCCGGGTAACTATTCTGGGTGAGTTTCTGGCCATCGCGTCGGTTCTCATGTGTATGACCTTTATCCTGATCGACCTTGGCCAGCCCATGCGGGTTTTTAACGTCTTTATTTATTTTTCGCCCAGATCCGTTCTTTTCTGGGATGCCCTTGTATTAAACGGGTATCTGTTTTTAAATATCGTCATCGGCTGGAATGTGCTGGAGGCCGAGCGCAACAATATCCATTATCAAGCCTGGTTAAAACCGCTGATTTACCTTTCGATCCCCTGGGCCGTCAGCATCCACACGGTCACCGCCTACCTGTACTGCGGCATGCCGGGCAGAGGCTTCTGGATGACCGCCATCCTGGCCCCGCGCTTTCTGGCATCGGCCTTTGCCGCCGGACCGGCCCTGCTGATTTTATGCTGCCTGATCATCCGCCGCGTGAGCAGCTTTGATCCGGGGCGGGAACAGATTCAATCTTTGGCCAAAATCGTGGCCTATGCCATCTGTATTAACGTATTTTTCTTTCTGTGTGAGGTGTTTGTCGTTTTTTACACCAATATTCCCGAGCACATGGATCATATGAAGTACCTGTTTATCGGTTTACACGGGCATGGGGCCTATGTGCCCTGGATGTGGACTTCCATGGCTTTTATGCTGATCGGCATTATCCTGACGGTCAATCCCATTACCCGAAAAAATGAAGGCGTGCTGGCGGTGGCCTGTGTCGTGATCTTTTTAGGGACCTGGATCGACAAAGGGTTGGGGATGATCGCCGGCGGATTTACCCCTTCACCGCTGCATGAAGTCAACGAATATATTCCCTCGCTGCCCGAAATTTTGATTGCCCTGGGCGTATGGGCCATGGGATTTTTGGTCCTGACAGCACTGTTTAAGATTGCGGTGGGTGTCAAGGAAGAACTCCGCGATTAAACACGTAATCAAGCGAATGATAAAAAGGGCATTCTGGCTGCAGAATGCCCTTTTTCGTTGGTGAGTTTTTCCAATATTCCAGCATACCAACATTCCAATTGGGGCGAAGCCCCTAACTTGGGTTTTCAACAGTGGGAGTGGCTTCCAGCCACGATCAAAAGCTACCCTATAGTCTTAATCGCGTCTGAAAGCCGCTCAACTTTTTTTAACTTGCTTGATTCGGGTTTATCGGGACTACGATTTTGTTTGGGTCATTTGAATTTTGGTGATTCGAATTTGTTTCGTATTTCGGCCAATTTTATAAGATCAGGCGAGTTTCCGATTTCCGGTTTATCCGGGTTAGGTCATTGAAACAGGTAATTGGCTGAATATGCGAAAGGTACTTGCTTAATGAAAATCATGAAAACTGAAACGGTTTCCCGCTCATGTGGGCGGGAGAGGAGAAGGATAAATAAATCAAATTCGGTCTCTTATCCACCCAGGAGGAATTTTATGAAACGTTTTGTCTTTTCATCCGGGGCATGTGTGGCCATCCTGTCACTGTGCCTATTCATTCCGTTCTCATCACATGCCCAGCAAGCCGGTGCTCTCAGCGTTGAATCCGCATCCATCTGCACAGGTATCGCCAATCGTGAAGCCGTCGATGCCGGCACCAGTTTTTCAGTTTCGGTCGGCAAACTCTATTGTTTCAGTAAAATAGCGGGTATCCAGGCGTCCACAGAAATCGTTCATGTCTGGTATTACGGTGCAACGGAACGCTCACGAGTATCGCTGGGTGTCAACCCGCCGGCCTGGCGTACATACAGTTCCAAAATTATTCAGGCTCACGAAGTCGGATCATGGCGTGTTGAGATTCTCGATGCATCCGGCAATTTATTGGAAACAGCTAAGTTTGAACTCACCCAGTGAAGATCAGCGCAAGCGGTATAAACCAAAAACGCACCAACTGAAAATCGACTTTCAGCCTTATTGTAGAAACTGATAGGAGAAGCCGCCTGCAATGGTTGCCTCCTCCGTCAGATTGCGTCTAACATCACCTTCTCCTCTTTCTCCCAAATGAGCTGATATTCAGCCTGTCAGGGTATATTCGGGTTTTTAACCCTCCTGCAAAAGCAGGGATTTTAACCATATGAAATAGCCTAAAGTTTCTCATTCAAAAACCGATATACGACTTATGACCTGCGTATTCCGGCAAGCCTTCCGGATGCCGGAATATACAAAAGTTTAAGTTATATCAGTTGCTTGAATGGAGGTTACTATGCCACTTGCCAACATGTTGAGTATAACGTCCAACACCTTCTTATCCATGATGATCTGGATCGCATTGCTGCTGGCGGCGCTTTATTTTGCGCGCAAACCCTTTCATCGTGCGATGGGTTCTTTCTGTCGGATTATCCACAGCGCCATGCGGCTTACAGCGGCATCGGTACTTTCAGCCGAAAAAAAACTGGTTCAGCGCAACCGCGAAGTGTTGATGGCTGCCGGCCTGGAAAGTGCCGAACGTCTGGTGGAAAGGGAATTTGAACGTATCAATGCAGCTGTGATCAGGGATCTGGAGGGATATCCGAATTTACAGCGGCAGCTGTCGGGACTGACCATCCGCCTGGATGAAGACTACAGCCAGGGTGCCGATGTTCCTCCGGAGCTGCCGAACTGGATCCCGATCATCGAATCGATTGCCAGCATCAAACATAGCGGAGATTCCATGGTGGCCAACATGCTGGGGGAAATCAACCGTACGCTGACGGAACAGCACAAGGCCTCCATTGATAGCCACCGCAGTGCCAATGCCGCGCGTCATTCCATTTTGACCAAAATGCTGCCGGTTTGGCGCAAGGTGCAAAAAACCCTCAACGATGTCGGCAAATCAATCGGAAATTTAAACCAGCGGGCCAAAAGCATTGACCGCTACATGGATGAGTATGAACAAATTCGCCTGCAAACCGATACAGCCGCACGCACGCTCTCATCATCTTCGCTGACCCAGTTTTTTATTTCCGGCATGGTGCTGATGATCGCTTTCGGCGGAGCGCTGATCAACTTCAACCTGATCGCATTGCCCATGTCGGAAATGGTGGGCGGCGCCAGCTATATCGGTCCTTACAAGACTTCGGATGTTGCCGGCCTGGTCATCATTTTGATCGAACTGACCATGGGGCTGTTTTTGATGGAATCCTTGCGAATCACACGCCTTTTCCCGGTCATCGGCAGCATGGATGATAAAATGCGCCTGCGGATGATCTGGATTACGTTTACGCTGCTGGCCGTTCTGGCCGGTGTCGAGTCGGCCCTGGCCTTTATGCGGGATCGGATTGCCCAGGATATGGAGGCCCTGCGGCAAACACTGGCAGGGGTAGAACAGGCCGCTACCGTCACCAGCTTGATTCCCACCATAGGCCAAATGGTCATGGGATTTATCCTGCCCTTTGCGCTGGCTTTTGTGGCTATCCCGCTGGAATCCTTTGTCTCATCTTCCCGCACGGTGCTGGGGATTGTGGTCGCCGGTGCGCTCAGGTTATTTGCATTTGTTCTGCGGTTGATTGGAAACACCGGATATTATACCGGCCGATTGGTGATCAATTTGTACGACTTGATTATCTTTCCGAGCATCTGGTTGGAAGGCGTGATTACCGGATCCAGAGGCAAACGGAAAGAACCGGCTGAAGAGCGACTTTTTGAAGATGGGGGCATCACCGAAGAAGCCGTCGACAACTTCAATGATACCATTGAATACAAGAAGGAGCCTCAGGAATGAAGAAAACCATCGTCATTGCGCTAATCCTTTGTTTATTTATGGCCATAACAGGCTGTTCAGATCCCAAAAACCGTTCCAAAGGGGTATACATGCTTCTGGATACCTCCGGTACCTATGCCCTGGAGCTGAAAAAGGCCCAATTGATTTTAAACTATCTTCTGGGCGTTCTTCAACCGGGGGACACCCTGGCAGTGGCAAGGATTGATACCGGCAGCTTCAGTGAAAAGGATATCGTCGCTAAAGTCACCTTTGACGACCGCCCCTCGTACGCCAATAATCAAAAGCGCACGTTTCAACAGGAAGTCAATTCCTTTGTCTCAACCGTTAAGAGCAGCCAATACACCGACATCTCAGGGGGGATACTGCAGGCTATCGAACACCTCAACGAACAGGGGTCGGGACAGAAATATATCCTCATTTTTTCGGATCTCAAGCAGGAACTGGCCAAAGGATACAAACGCGATATTCCCTTCCAGCTGCAGGGCTTCAATGTGATTGCCCTCAATGTGACCAAACTGCGGGCGGACAATATTGACCCGAGAAAATACCAGGACCGGTTAACAAGATGGCAAGGTGAAGTCGAAAGCGGCGGCGGAACCTGGAGCATCATCAACGACCTGGAAAACCTGGACCATATTTTTGCAAACTAATAATTTCAGCGGAGCTGAAATTATATAGTGTTACGAAACACTCCTTTAAAAAACTCGTAAATCAGACCTGACCCTGGACGACTTAATCTTTGTTTCCTTCATCGCATCAACATGAAAAAATCCCCTGCCCCTCAATAGTATTAGGCACTTAAGAATTTTCTATTCAATAATGCACCCTATATTATTCCGATTTGTAATTAACCAGGATTTGTAGTAATTATTAATGACAACCGCTATTATTGGAGGAAAATTTATTGAGCCCCAGTGAATCCGCGAACACATCTCCTGTAAAATCTCCTTTTTCAATTCGCAATGTCCGTTTGTTTATTGCCTTTCGCGTATTCTTTAACTCTCGTTTTTATTATCCTGTTTTCACCATCCTCTTTTTGGATTTCGGGCTGACCCTCGATCAATTTGCCCTGTTGAATGCCGCCTGGGCAGCCGCCATTGTTCTGCTGGAAATCCCTTCCGGTGCCCTGGCCGACACCATCGGTCGACGTAAACTTCTGGTCGTAACCGGAATTCTGATGGTGATCGAAATCGCGTTGTTGTGTTTTGTCCCCCTTGGCAATGCCAGCCTGCTTTTTGCGGTATTCATCGTAAACCGCATATTGAGCGGAGCCGCCGAGGCGGCCGCCAGCGGCGCTGATGAGGCCATAGCCTATGACAGCTTGAAAAAAGAAGGCGATGCCCGTGATTGGCCCCGGGTGCTTGAAAAACAAATGCGGATGCAAGCGATTGCCTACATCGGGGCCATGAGCCTGGGAGCAGCCGTCTATGATCCGGCCCTGATGCAGCGGTTAATGAATCTGCTGGGGCTGGACGTAAATCTGACCCAGGATATTACCCTGCGGTTTCCGCTGTATCTGACCTTCATAATGGCGATCATGACATTGCTGACCACTTTGCGAATGGAGGAGGACATTTCGCCACCCGAACCCGCATGCCAGCCAGAAGATAACTGTGCACCCACCATATGGCAGGCCTTTAAATTAACCCTTCAGGCCGGCGGCTGGATATTGAAAACGCCCTTCGCCCTGGTAATCATTCTTGCGGGGCTCATGTTTGATAACTGCATTCGAATGGTCGTTACCCTGGGCAGCCAGTATTACCGGCTCATAGACCTGCCGGAGGCCTCTTTTGGATTGATTGGCTCCGCCCTGGCGGTATTGGGCCTGATCATTCCACGGCTGGCATATAAAATGGTGAACCGGCACACGCCGGCCTATAATCTGGGCGTTATGACGGCGGTCAGTATACTCGGTTTGATCGGTATGACATATTTCTTTCCCATTATCGGTGTGTTGCCGGTAGCGCTGCTTGTCGTGGTGATGTACATGGGGCGGTTTTTCCAGAGTCACTATCTGAACCGGATCACCGCTTCGCACCAGCGTGCAACCGTGTTGAGTTTTAAAGGCCTGTCATTCAATCTGGCTTACGGGGTTATCGGTGTCCTGTACGCCCTGCTGCTGGCGACTCTACGACCTCAACTTGCTGGCTCCCAGCCTGATCTGGGCCGCACCGCTCTCGAAAATATGGTTTTTATAAAATCAATCAGCTGGTTTCCGTGGTATTTTCTGGTGACCCTGGCAGTGCTGCTGGTAATCGCCCGCTGGCAGCTGAAAAATTCCGATGTACATAAGAAAGCGGGGTAATTCTAAACGTAATGATGCAGATAGTAAGCCGATGGCGTTGGATTTAGAGTGTTCATGGAGTATTGGAGTAGTGGAGTATTGGAGTAATGGAAAAATGAAATATCAGACTCCGAAATTTGCGCTAAAATTCACAATATGAAAACCCATTATTAATTATAAACTCGATTAAAATTCGGTTTACCAACACTCCAGCACTCCAATACTCCATTACCCCTTAGGCCCTATATGTAACACCCGAAATTTATAATTCCTTTCCGGGCGTTTTAAAGGCATGGGGTGGTGATCACACATTTTTACTCTTGCCTTTCTATCAAAATAGGATTATCAGGAATTTAGACGGCACCAAGAGTGTCCGTCGTCCGCGGTCAGTTAATTAACATAAACAAGAGGAAGGTGGGATATTATGGTCGACTCCCCCAAAGATACTCGGGAAGATTTTGTCATCAGTAATGGCTATGATGAAGAAGAGGAAGGAGATTTGGGACGGGAAGATTCTTACAGCCGTCAGACGGGGGTATTGCAGAATAAATCAAACCTTCCTTATATCATTGGCGGCGTCGGGTTGGTTATCATCGTCATCCTTTTTGTTTTTATTCTATCCGGATCTTCGGATGGCGTTAAACTGGAACAATTGCAAGCCCTGGAAAAAAGAATTGAGCAGCTGGAAAAAAGAATGGCCACCCTGGGGGTGATGGATCAGGCCCTTGAACGAATTGATAACAGTGAAAAAGAACTTGGGTTGATCATGGAACGCCTCGATCGCTTCGAAGGCACCGTTACGACCCAAATTGATCAAATTATCAAAGAATTAGGGAAGCTACACCAGAAAACAGGTTCAGCTCCGGCACCCAAAGCCAAAGCAGCGCAACCGGTTGCTAAATCAACTACAGAAAAAAAGATGAAGGTTCACGAGGTCAGCGCAGGTGAGACCCTGTATTCCATCAGCCGCCGTTATGGTCTGACCGTGGATCAACTGCGAGAATACAACAACATCGGTAAAGGTGCCGCCATTCGTCCCGGTCAAAAACTTAAATTGAGTCCGCCTTAAACCAGGGTATAGGGTTTAAGGTCTAAGGTGTAAGGCCAAAGGAAGCTTTCGATTGCGGATTGTCGCGATTTGGGAATGCGGACTTTAACAAGGGAGAATGTCTTATTTTAGATCTTGAGCCTTACGCCCTGCCTGTCACGCCATAGTCCCGCCCTATCCTGACGACGGTTGGCGCCTTACTCCTTTTCCTATTTTCCGCCTTCCGCATTCCCACTTCCGAATTCTTGAAACCCCTACCTTCCACCCTCTACCTTATACCTTACACCTTATACCTTTCTCTTATTTCACCGCATTAATTTCCAAAAATTAGTAAAGCTTTTTACATAAATGCCGATAACTTAAATAAGCATTTTGCCGACCGGAGCATTTATTGCAGGTAATTATCTTACAAAAATCATGGTCCCGGGTATGGTGCTATCCTGGTTGCTGCAGGTTTTGGTTAAATAAGGGACACAGATTACTCAGTATTCAACCGTGTCCAGCTAAAAAATTAAACAAGGGGAAAAATCATGATAATGCCAATCGCATTGGGAGCAGCGCTTTTCATCGCGCTTATTCTGAGCATCATTCTGTATTTCGTTGTTCTAATCAAGATGTTTAAAAACGAAGGGGCGCTAAAAGGAATCCTCGGGTTTTTCTTTGGTATTTACACCTTCATATGGGGCTGGATGAAACACAAACAATTGGCCATGACCAAGCTCATGACCGTGTGGAGCCTTGCGGTGTTGCTGCCGTTTATTTTAATCCCGATTTTGGGAGTCAGCAGCGTGCTTGAAATACAAAAATACGCGAGCGCGTATACCGGCAACGGGAATATCAAATTTTCGAAACCGAATTCGGGCATCGATTTGAAAAAGAAAATGGCCGCCAATAAGGCCCGCAAGAAAACAGCTAAAAAAGCATCCAAAAAGAAACCGGCCAGCAAAGCTGCCGATAAAGCAGTAGATAAAAATGTGGACTGGAGCCAGAAAGCTATGGCGTTGTGGAACAACGGCAAATTTAAAAACCCCAAAAAAGCGGTGGATTACTGGGATCGCGCCATCAGTCAAAAGCAAAATACTGTTCAGGCTTACAATAACCGGGGACTGGCCTATTCCGAATTAAAGCAGTACCAAAAAGCGATCAAAGACTACAGCCAGGCAATCAAGCTGGATCCCGCTCATGTAACCGCCTACAACAATCGGGGTAACTCTTATTACGAGTTGAATGAATATGAAATGGCACTGGCGGATTTCAATCAAAGCCTGCAGCGCAAGCCGGACTATGCCAAGGCGCACCTGAACCGGGGACTGGCTTACTATCAATTGGATAAGACCGACCAGGCCTGCCGCGATTTCCAAAATGCCTGTGACCATGGAGATTGCGACGGCATCAAATGGGCCATGAAAAACGCGATATGTAAGTAAAAAATCGGAATTATAACCCAAAAAAGGAAATTCATCGTAGAGGCGTTCAATTTCAATTAATTTGACTATCAAAAACTTATAGCAACCTTAAAAACTACTTTTTTATTGGCGATAGTTCGATAAATAATTAACGGATTATGGGAAAGGCGGAAATTTTCCCGGGAGCGGCCTGCCGACCCTATTCTCAAGGGGCGGCAGGCCGTATTTTATTGTTGGTGGGCTTTGTTTTTCCCACTTCACATGCATCGCATTAAAATACCAGGTATCTGTCGCTGGTTTTTATTATTTCCGCATTCTTGGCCTGGGTGGCAAAATCCTTGAATCCAAATCCCGGCACATCACCCTCAAGCCCCAGGGCCCGAAAACTTTGATCGCACAACGACATTTTGGCTTTGCCGACCAGTTTGCTGAAGTCCTCAGATTGGGTTAAAAGCACCCCCTGACCGGTGAAAAATATTTCAACCTCTTTACCCTTATCATGGGCCGCATCGGTCAGGTTTATAATATAATCCAAATGCTTATCCGAACTTACCAGAATTCCTAATTTTTCAGCCATAACGATTCTCCCATTGTAGAATGACTATTGACGAATGTCGAATGACTAATTAAGGATTTCAATCGATTTTATTGTTCGTTCTGTCAAAAGCTTCACGATTTATTAAAACAGCAGGCCAGAGGGCAATTTCAATGTATGCTATCGATTTTTTAAAATCGGCAGCATTCCTTAAATATTCAATCATCAATCGTCATTCATCATTTATTTTCACCACCAGCAGATCATTTTATCGTGGGAAAATATGTCATCCACCAGACGTGACCAGTCGATGTCGCCTTTATAGAGTTCAGCGGTTTTGGATTGGTCCCCGTTGGTAGTAGAGGCTACAATATCTTTTACTGTTTCGTCCGCTTCGGTACGCAAAATATGCAGTATTTTCATTATGTTTCACCCTCCTAAAAAGGAATAACCACGTCAGCCTGTCTCAGCATCTCCCCGATCTGTTCAACGGTTGCATATTGGAAACCGTATTTTTCTACATTGGTCTTATTGTTTGAGAACCGTTCGCCCTCCATTTCATCGAGAAATCCCATGTTATCCTCATAGGCCTCGTCCATGTTGGCAATCTCATCGTTGAGGACAAACATCTGCACCTCGGTGTTGTAAAGCAACATGCCCAGGCTGGAACGTAATCCCTCGTACTGCTGCTCCGGATTTTTTATCAGGACAGCTACTTTGCTCATAACAAATACCCCCTTTAGATTGAGTCATCTGAATTCATTTTGACATATCCCGGCCCGGTGCTTTAGTGCACCAGGGCATCGGCAACAATGGAGCTTAAAAATTCCACCTGCGTTCCCATTTTGTAATGGTCGTTTAAATCGCTCAGCTGGGTGTGACAGTTCTCACAGGCGGTTGCCAGAATGGTGGCACCGGTGTCTTTGACCTGATCGGCTTTAACCCTGGCCGATTTCATCCGAAAATCCAGGGTTTCCTCACCCAGGGCCACCAGCCCGCCGCCCCCGCCGCAGCACCAGTTGTATTTGGGTTCCGGTGACATTTCGCGAAAATCGTCTGTCAGATGCTGCAGAATATAACGCGGCTCGTCCATCACGCCGGCGTTTCTGGCGATCTGGCAAGGGTCGTGGTAGGTGACGGCACCGTTCAGTTTTGTTTTGTCCAGCTTGATGCGACCCTCACGCAAATACCGGGCATGCACTTCGGTAATGGAGACCACCTCAAAAGGCTGCTTGCCGGCAAGCTGTTTCATCACCCGGTAGGCCGTTCCGCATTCACAGACACACACCTCCTTGACCTTTAAGCGCTTGGCCTCATTGACGATGCGATCCAGAATCAGCTTGGTCTTGGAAGGATCGCCCACAAAGGCCCCGAAATTAACCGCTTCAAAGAAACTCAGGGTCCAATCTTCACCAGCGGCGTTGAAAATGGCGGCCGCCGGGATGATGGAGTGGGCGCCGGCCAGGGCCACATAAAGCAAATCGGCGCCTTCTTTGTCCACTGGGATGGCCGTCTCCCCGGCTTCCAGTTTCCATTTGGCAACGACGTCTTCTTCGAGTCTCTTGATACCGCCCAGAAAGCCTTCTTTGAAAAGATCCAGCGATTTGCCCTTTTCAATGGAGGTATCTGCCAGCATTGACAAAATTTCCGGTTCGGCATGGGCGCCGATTAACAGCATCTTGGCGATCGACATAAGCATCTGGGTGTCAATGCCGAAGGGGCAGTAAACCATGCAGCGCCGGCACCCGGTGCAGGAATAAGCCGCATCGAAAAGCTCTTCGACGGCCATTTCGGTCAACTCTTTGGCTTCTCCGACCGACGGCCAGAATTTCCCCCGGCCTTTGAAATATTTTTTGTAAAGCCGGCGGACAATCTCCGCCCGGTAGGCGGCTATATATCTCACCTGTCCCATGGATGCGTACACGTGGCAGGCCTCGGTACAAACCCCGCAGCGGGTGCAGGTTTCCAGGTAAAATCGCATCGCCTCATTTAATTTGCCCTGGAAAAGATTGAGCAGATCATCTCGTGTTTTCCGGTCCATAAAACTGATCCTCTGATAGCGTAATATAGGTGCCTTTAAAAAAACGTATTTTTCTCTACAATTGGATTATCTCTATTCAGCTTCCTACCCGCGCCGGAGCTTATTCATCGGCAACGACAAAAACGAATGCATGCTCTGGCTGAACGGAAAAAACAGCAAAAACAAGTTGGCGAAAAAGACGTGCAGCACCAGCATGAAAGAGTGCCCGGTTTCAATCACCGCGTCCGGCAGATAAGGTTTCAAATACAAAAGGCTCAGCAAGTATTCCTGATATTCTTCCGGGGTCAACTCCTCATAACCGTACCATCGCCTGGCCCAGTCCATCTCACTGCCGAATATGACGATCAAAAACAGCAAAATAAGCAGGTAGTAATCCTCGGGTACCGACAGGTCTCTGACCGGCGATGCAAATCGACGAAACAAAAAATAAAGCAGCGCGATGGCAAGTAAGAGACCAATATAACCTTGACCCAGAAAGATTTCATGGGGGATGATTTGGAAAATTTGGAACTCGCCGAACAGTTCTATATGCCCAATGATAAGGAGCAAAAGACAGATGTGAAAAAGCATTAAAAAGACCCACAGCAGCGGCTTGTGCCGTCGTACGGTGGGAAATAAAAATGTATCGTGAAGGGCCCATAGCCAATGTGGACGTCTATCGGGAAAAATCTGCAGCGTGGTGGGATGCTTGGGCTCCCGAAAAATCTTTATCAACCGCACCGCGGTACCGATGAAAAAAACAGCAAACGCAATATAGACCATCGGTACCAGAATAAAGTAGATCACTTTGTCCACCATCGCCTCCTGTTATACGAACAGCTGTACCTTACTATTCTGAGCTTCCTGCAGAAAAGTCGCCACGCCGGCAAATCCCATATCCTTGTAGTCGATGAATTCCTCGCGCTTAAAACCCATCAGATCCATGGACATTTCACATACGTAAATGCGCACACCGAGTTCCTCGGCCAGTTCAAGCATTTCTTCCAGCGAAGCCACGTTTTTCTTTTTCATCAGGGATTTCATCATGGCGGTTCCCATGCCGCCCATATTCATGTTGGAAAGTTTCACATCGCCGGTGCCGGTGGGCAACATGGCACCGAACATTTTACCCATCACATCTTTACCGCCGACTTTCTTTTTCTTGTCTCTGAGGACCGTCGTTCCCCAGAAGGTAAAAAACATCACCACCTCCATCCCCATGGCCACCGCTCCGGTGGCGATGACAAAGGCGGCCAGAGCCTTATCCAGATCACCGCTGAATACGACCATAGACAGTTTGTTTTCAACGGTCTGTTTGCTCAAAGCGTCCACCTGGGATTTTAATTCCTCAAACTGAGTTTCTAAGTTTTGCATATCCATGACGTCCTCCTTTGTATTTAGTATTAACTTTTATTCTTCTATTATTTTAAATGGTTATAATAAATATTCCCATTTTTTAGTTTATACCATGAACTTTAAAATAAAAAATTTTTCGGCCGTTAAATGTCAAATCCAATAATCAAAACTCCGCCGGCGGCCTGGAAAAGCCTTTGAGCATCACACCATCATTTCTTTTACGGCCTCCATGGAAGCCTTGAGAATGTCAAGATTGGTAAGCATGGCGTGGCGCTGATCGGTTGCCATCCGGGATAGCACCTCGCCATAGACTTCATCCAAAAACTCATTGATTTCATTCAATTTTTTTTGTCCCTGGGGTGTCAGGCTGAGCAGATGAATCCTGGAATCTTCGGGGTCTTTAATACGCTGAATCAAGCCTTTCTTTAAAAGACCGTCAATGATTTTTGATACCCGGCTTTTGACCACATTCATTCTGTGGGCGATGCTTTTGGCGGTGAGATAGCGCTCTTCTCCAAACATTCCCAGACATCGAAACTCCGCATCCGGAAGCTGAAACCTTTCACATTGATACTGCATGCGCTCCTGGCAGCACTGAAACAATCTCGCGATAAGATCCTGAAATTTATCTAATTGATAGCCGGTAACCTCGTCATTTTTATTAGCTCTCAGATTGTTCATAGGGAGAACTATAACAAAAAAAACTTGTATGTCAAGTTTTTTTTGAACCTTTGAACCCTGAACCTGCTAATAGTTCAAGATGCGAATTTACTTTAACGGGATTATATATTATAATTAAAAGTTAATAAGTTCGAACACTTTTGGCGGTCCTCGCTGCCGTAAAAAGGAGGAAAGAATGCAAATCAAATGGCGTTACGGTCTCATTTTAATGGCGGTTGTTCCAGGTTTGCTAACCCTACCGGCATGCTCAAAAAATCAGGTCCAGACTGAGGCATCGGTGGTGCAGGAGCAAGAGCAGGACATGAAAGCGGAAAACGCTCCGGAAGAACTGGAGCAGGAACGTCAGGAACGCGAGGCCGCCGAGCGTAAACTGCGGACGGAAAAAATCAAATTCATGTATGAGGACATCTATTTCAATAAAGGCCGTTACAGCCTGAAGCCTGAAGCCCGCGAAATTTTACAGAGCAAGGCCCGGTGGTTGATGAAAAATCCGGACCTCAGCGTCCTCGTAGAGGGGCACACGGATGAGCGTGGTTCAAAGGAGTATAATTTTGCCCTGGGAGATCTGCGGGCCGGAGCCGTGAAATCCTTTCTCATCCGCCAGGGTATCGAATCACCCCGTCTAATTGCCGTCAGCTACGGCAACGAACGTCCCATTGACACCAGCAAAATGGAAAAAGGCCGGGAGAAAAACAGGCGGGTGCACTTTGTGGTAGAAGAATAAAAGCAGAATCTGAGAATTTAGGAATTTAGGTATTGGGGAATTGAGGAATTAATCCCTAAATCCCTCAATTCCTGAATCCCCCAATTATCAGTTAACTGATTTTCGATATCTCTTCAAAGGTTTTAATTTCCGAGGGCAGATCATCCACCTCAATAGTCAGATCCACTCGCAGCGCAAATGCCCTTTCGATGACGTTCTCTAACTGGATCACATTGCCCGGCCAATTGTATCGCAACAAGACGTCCAGGGCATCCGGCGAAATGTTCATAACCTTGTTTTCGTTTTTGGCATTATACCGATTCAAGAAATGGTTTATCAGCAGACATATATCTTCCCTGCGCTCTCTGAGCGGCGGCATGATAATTTTGACGTCGCTAATACAACTCAAAAATTCCTGGTTAAAATTCCCTTTTCGGGCCGCTTCTTCCAGATTTCTGTTGGTCGCCGCCAACAACCGGACGCTTGAACCCGCTTTGCCGTCACCAAGGCCCGGATTGAAATCGTTTTCAGTATATGCCTGGCTGATCACGGCCTGCACGGCCGGCTTAATTTCGGCGATTTCGTTAAAAAAGACGGTGCCGGCCTGTGCGGATTTAAACAGCTCAACGGCATGATTATAAAGTTGATCGCCGGCAATCCCTTTGCCGAAGCTTTTGCAGTTAACGGGAATAAACGCTTGCCGGCTCCGATCACTGTTGCGGTGTATGACGTGAGCCGTCAACTCCTTGCCGGTACCACTTTCGCCCTGTATTAGCACATTGGGACTGCCGCTGCTCATGTGGTCAGTTTGCTCATAAATTTCCTGCATCTTGAGGCTTATCCCGACCAGCTGATCGTATTTATGCCTTTCTTTTAACCGTTTGCGCAGGACGATATTTTCCCGCTTAAGCCGTTTTTCCTCAAAGAGTTTATTTATTACGATTCTTAACACATCCAGTTTAAACGGCTTTTGAATGTAATCATAGCTTCCGAATTTCATGGCCTGAATGGCGGATTCCATCGTTCCGTGCCCGGTGACGATAATCACCTCCGTCGCCGGTCGGTACTCTTTGATCATGGCCAGAAGCTCAAGCCCGTCGATATCGGGCATTTTAAAGTCGGTAAAGACAACATCAAAATCTTGGTCCTTGATGAGTTCAAGCGCTTTAAGTCCGCTGTCCACGATACTAACCCTATAATCAAAGGCAGCCAGATACTCTTCAACCAAGTTCAGGATTGTCTGGTCGTCATCTACAAATAAGATTTCAAAGTCGTCCATGGTTCCCTCCACCTGCTCGTACGTTTTTACAGTCCATTTTGCAAAGCAAATTCCCAACCCGGATAAACCGGAAATAACAAATTACAAGCACCAAATCAATGCCGTTAACTTAGCCAATGGGCTTATAGGCAGGGAAGAATTTTCTGCCAGATCTTTTATGATTGCGTGGATATTTTCTCCCAGGCCTAATTGGCTCTACTGTAGTTTGAAAAATATTTTGAAGGTCGGCTATCAGTTGGCCAACCTTTGTTATGGTCTCGTGAAAAAGCAAAGCAATGACGCCTTTGGTTTTTGATAGCGCCTGAGTGAAATTGATGTGGTAAACATATTTCAAGTTTTTACAATTATTTTCCAGATGGGCATTCACCGGCGACGACAAGATTGCAACCAGATTTTTAGTGAAGATCTTGGTATGGAAATCCTGATAGACGGATAAGACAGATTCTCCGGAATAATTTTCAAGATCCATTCGGCATTTGATCAATTTATAATCTTCTTCGACGGGCCATCTACTGTGATATAGATCATAGAAAATATCGATAGGATATTGTTTTGTGTCGATAAGGGAGGTAATTAGCACTTGAACCTTGTCAGCATTTTGGATGCGAATCAGGCGTACTATCATGGGTTTCATACACAGACGCATTTCTTTGCAAAGTGCAACGGAAGTAGTATGGATCGGGATCGAAACAATTATTTCATCAAGTCCGGAGTAGAAGAATTTTCGTACGACCTTCCATTTGGTGCATGATATTCTGGCGCAGAAATTGGCATTCTTGGAAAGAATCAGATTGAAAAGCCACCATGCAGGATAGCCTCTATCGAGGAGTAAAAGGTCGTTGGGGATCAGCTGTATTAAATGTTGGGTGGCGAGTTGGCGTTCTCCGTTGCTTTTTGGAGCGATAATGGCATCAATGGTGATTTTATTGAGGACATCGAAAAGTTGAGAAACTCTGGCCATGGCAGAAGGGGCTCCTTGGCGCACGCGCCATTGTCCGAAATGCTGGGCAATGGCTTTGATCTGGGGTAAGCGTGTTGTGGATCCGTCAATGGCCAGCAATCGGAAGCCATTCCAAGTTTTCGGATTGAAATATTTTTCAAAATAGTCGACCATACGCTGGTTGAGTTCTACAAAAGCCTGGAATTTTAGTTTCATACGAGCTTTGGTCAGTGCAGCTTTTGAAACAACACGTCGTGCGACATCGAAGCGGTGAAGCGCTTTAAAGAATTTGTCCAATTCATCCTGGTAGGAACCACGGACGAGGTTAATCAAAAATATTGTCAGAATGTTGAAAGGAAGTTTTCTTTTGCGGGTAAAATCTGTTTTGGATTGGCGGTGACGATCGACGAAATCGGGAGAATTAATAATTTTCTTAATAAATTCGATTAGTTCGGCACATATTTTGAAAAGCAGGTTTCGTGCCAACTGTCGTGCTTTTTTCGCTAGTTTTCGGCATGGTATGCTCCTTTCTTGATGATAATTGCTTGTTATTATTGAAAGTGAGTATACCATGCCGATACCTGAAAATCAAGAGTATTTATAATTAATATAATGAGTTACGCTGTTTATTAAGGCCTTAAGTTAATGACATTGATTTGGTGCTTGTAATTTGTTATTTCCGGTTTTATCCGGTTCAGGATTTACTATGACGTTGTCTTGAAAAAAGGAAGTCCCGGCTTGACACATTTAATACTTTTTGAAATAGGTTAAAAATATGATGAAAAACAACCCGCAAAAGCGACATGATCCCGATCCGGTTTCCCCGGCACCCGATCATATTCAGATTCAGACCATCACCGGATGCAATGCCTGCTGCATCTTTTGTCCAAACGGAAAAACCCGCCGAAATATTCCCAAAGGTCGCCGAATGGATTGGGACCTGTATCGCTCAATTGTGGATCAAAGTATCGAAATGGGGATCCGGCGCTATTCGGTTTATTTGATGAACGAACCCATGCTGGATCGTCAGCTTCCGGAGCGTATCGCCTACGTCACCGCCCGGATTAAAAAACCCCAATATGTTAAAGTCACCAGCCATGGTGGTCTTCTGACAGAGCGCATGGCCAGGGGGTTGCTCGACTCAGGACTCCACAAACTCAAAATATCCGTTCAAAGTCTTAATGCCGACACCTACCGCCAGATCATGGGGCTGCCCCTTGAAAAGACGCTGGAAAACATCGACCGTCTGCTGGCGCTCAAAGAACAGGGCGGCTATAAACGCCCGAAGCTTGAAATCGTCATGGTCGATTCGGTCCAGACCCACGGCGAGATTGGCCGCATACGGCAATACTGGCAGGACCGGAATATTGCTCTGTACGTCGAGCCCGTTGAAAACCGGGCAGATCAGCACAACATTCGTGACACGGCGGTTGGCGCGCAAAAACTGAAGGCCTTTTCCTGGTGCCGGCGCTTGATGGAGCAGGTTTACATTCTCTATGACGGCCGGATGGTGCAATGCTGTGCCGACTGGGAACAGCGCAGCGTAATGGGGGATCTTACCCGGGAGCGTCTGTCAGATATCTGGACCGGCAAACACTATTCCGATTACCGGCGCCGATTTGCCCGCGGCGATGTCAAGGGGATGATCTGCGCCGGCTGCCGGAAACAAACAAAAGAAGCTCATAGCTCATAGCTCATAGCTGAAAGCTCAAAGCTAAAGAAAGAAGATTTGAAGTTATGCCCGTAGCTGTTGGAGGTATGAGGTTGGAAACCATCTTTCAACTTTGAGCTATGAGCTTTTCATTTGGTTAAGGAACCGGGCGGCATTGGCCGCCCCCTCAAGGTCTATCGGCACCCCGTCAACGACCCTGTTTTGTTGAAGCATTTGAGCTATGTGCCGGCTTAAACTGGCCGGTTGCATTTCCGCCTTCTTTAATACTTTCATCGGCAAATATTTTTTAATTTTATCAGCGCGCATGGGTTGCTCCTGTTGACGCCAATAGGGGAATACCAGGCAAGGGACTTTTGTAACCAGCAGATTCATGCAGGTGTTGTAGCCGGCCAGGCTTATCGACAAATCGGCAGCCGACAGGTAATCCAGAAACCGTTTGGTATAGCGTCGAATGCGAAAACCGGGTGCAGAGCGGGCGGATAGTTTTTTGTATTCTTCGCTGTCCATAAAAGGCCCGCTAAAAACTTCCAGCCGAAAGGGCAACCGCTCGCGAAGTAATTCACAGGCATCGATGACGGATGTTAAAAGCCTGTAGCCGGAGCGACCGCCTCCGGCGCTGGCCACAATAAGCTTTTGATCGGGTGAAATCTTCAGCTCCCGACGCATCCGGCTGCCGGCACCCGGGGTTGCGTGCTGGGTAATAAATCCCGTGTACACCAGTGGAATGTTGATGTCGCCCACCCGGGCAAAGGTGTCATCCAGCCGCAGCAGGCCGGCATCGGAATGGACCAGCAAGGCATCAAAGTAGCGGTTTAATTTCCCCAAAACACGCTCTTCGTAGGCCGGCGGGTCCTTTTTTTCCACCAGAATATCTCGCAGACTGCAGACGGCCTTGACGTGACCGAATTGACCGGCACGCATATCAGCCAGCAGGGGCTCGAGTTCATAACCGAATATGGAGCGGCCAAACGGATAAAGTTCGACAATGAAAAGATCCGGCTGTTGCTTTTCAAGCAGCGAGTAAAGCGTGTTTTTGCGCTCCTGTTGAATCTGCTCTAAACTTCGTCCGGGATCCCCGGGGATCAGTCGGGTAAATTTTTCATCCATGTACAGTACCGGCAGCCGGACGAGCTGAACATGATCCGGCAGATCCACCTCGACTTTCTGCCCACCGGCAATCAGCGTCACGTTATGGCCTGAAAGCGCCCGGGCAAATTCCAGGCTGCGAACCAGATGGCCCATTCCCCAAACGTATTGGCAGTAAAAAATTATGTTCATGTGTTTAGTATCTTAATTGCTATTTTTTTTGCATTCTGTGGCAAGATCTTTTTGTGTAAAAATCAAGTTGCCAGAAGAAATGCCTAAAATGCACTAAAGTGCCTAAAATGCCTAAAGTAAATGTATTCTATCTATTTTATAAAAATAGAAACTCACGCTAAGTTGTCATTTCATTG
>JAIVWA010000016.1:0-4031 GCA_049190255.1 Gammaproteobacteria bacterium
TGGTTCCGGCACCGTTGTTTGCAAGGGGTTACGCTCAGTCACCCTCGCAGAGGTAAAATGGTGCAATGAAGAGCTTGATGCCGACGCCTTTTCTTATCGGATTGGCGTCAAATATTACGAACCGGTTTATTAACTTCCAATCATCCGTATGGGAAGGAAACAAGAAAACGGAATTTGGTGGTCGAATATTACTTGTTAATGAGGCCAGAGAGCGCGGTGTCCGGTAATACAAGTGATACGGGTAGCCGTGTGATAGAAGAGGATGTGATGATGTCCAGTCCTTCTGCCCAGCCTCGAATTCTTTTTGTAACCCCTGAAGTGGTTTTTATGCCCGAAGGGACGGGAAACAGTACCGATTATATTAATACCCATATAGGGGGTTTTGGTGATCTGCTGGCAGGCTTGATAAGCGATCTGTTTGGTCTGGGCGTCGATGTTTATGTGGCTCAGCCGGATTACCGCAGCATTTTCGCAGGCCTTTCTCGGAGCAACCGCTTAACACCGGTGAAGAAGATCCCCGGAGACCGGGTTCATCTAACCAGGGATCGGGTATTTTTTTACTCCAACCGCCTCCATTCAAATTTTCAATGGGAAAATACCAAGATTTCTCTTGCGTTTCAGCGGGAAGTCATCAATCATGTCATCCCTGAAGTTCAGCCGGATCTGCTCCACTGTCACGATTGGATGACCGGCTTGATTCCGGCTATGGCAAAGAAAATTGAAATCCCCTGCCTTTTTACAGTTCAAAACCCTGGTACCGCCAAAAGCTTTCTTTCCTATGTCGAGGACAGGGGAATTGATGCGGCGGCATTCTGGCAACACCTGTTTTACGATCGGTATCCCATCAACTATGAGGAAACCCGGGAGTCCAACCCGGTAAACTTCCTATTAAGCGGAATTTTTTCCGCTAACTTCGTAAATATCTCCAGCTCTGCTTTCCTGGCAAAAATGGGTGAAAATCAAAGCCTCTTTGCTAAATTCCCGATCTGGGGGACGCTGGTAAAGAAAATGAACGCCGGCTGCGCAGCTGTCAATAGCAATCTGGCCAAAACGCAACAGTACCTCGATATTTATGAGAGAATGCTTCAACGCTCTTTGCTCCAACCTGAGCGGGAAAAATTTGAATTCGACGCGGTTGCTCCCTCACATGATCAAGGGGATGTTTTCCTTCAATGCATCCCCTTATAATATTTATAAAAATCCCGCATTGCGTCAAAAGCGCAATTCAGGATCCAAACACTTAGTTTTAAAGGGTTTCAAGAAATTCTTTCCATGGGGTTCCGGCCAGTGTTTCCGTTACGGAATGCCCATAGCCGCGAATGATCATAGCGGCTTTTTCAACCTGTCTGGGATTATCTGATTTAACCCTTCTCCACCTTCATCCTGCAAGGTGGTGAAGGGTATTGATAACTACGTAGCAACGCTTTCGGCTTTGCTGAAAAACCCGGCGCACTCCCACCGCCGCTGAATAGACTTCCACATCACCACTTCGTAGAGTGCACTGACACCAACCAGGGCATAGATAATTCTGCTCAACAAACTCATACTGCCGAAAATCGACGCAACCGGATCAAATCCGAAGAATCCCATGATGCCCCAGCTGACACCTCCGACGAACAGCAATGTCGCCGGGATGAGATCAGCAATTTTCATATAATTTATATGCTTGACTGACATAATACCGGCCTCCCTTGTATTTTAATCAGCTCAAAGCTTTGAGCATGACCGTGGGTTAAATGATGAGTACGGACAGGAATACAATTTCCTCCCGATGGTATACAATCTAGCAATAGAACCGGCACTGTCAAGTGGGCACCGGTGCTTGCTGTAATTTGAAAAACTTACTGAATTTAGAATGAATAAAAGCATAAGACACAATTTACAGGAGGAAATTATGGTGGAATCAGCTGAGACGATCGCAGAGCGAATCAGCAAGTACAGCTGGCTGCCTCCGGAACAGACGCTTATCACCAGCTCCTGCGGTATGAACCACTTACCGCGACACATTGCTTTCGGCAAGCTCCAGGCGATGGCCGGAGCCAAGCGTATTTTGGCCGGCTGAATACAGATCGGGACCGATGTGGGATTTATCCAATTGAAAAAGATCGGCTAACGTAAACATTGCCAGGTTTGTGTGACACTTTGAGCCGACCATGTTGACGAAGGTATTAAAATGTATATTCTTGGCTATGCCCGATATTTAATCCGAATATTTGGCGAACTGCATTTTTTCATGAAATATTCGTGGTAATTTTGTTAGAATTTAATAAGAACGTGATTTTGAAAACCATGATAAATAAAGAAAGGTTAAATATGAAATACTTATACTGTTATTTGGAAAAAATCGGGGAATTGGTTATTGGAGCGGTGATGCTGCTTATCGCAATCCTGTTCTTTATATTCGGCTTTACAGCCATGGTCCCGGTTGTAGGGATATTCATTGCCGTTCCGATTACTGCGCTCTCCATTCAATTTTTCAGAGCTCCCCTTAGCAAGACGTGTTCACTTTAATCGGAACACTTTTTTAGTTGGGGAACTTCATGTGTTAAGAGAGGCCTGCAATTTAGAGAGAGGATCTTATGGATCTTGCAGATAATAAATGCGTACCGTGCCGTGGCGGTGTCCCGCCAATGGATAGAGCAAAGGCCGAGGAGATGCTGAAGCAACTCGACAGCGGGTGGGCACTCAACAAGGACGGCCACCTTGAACGCTTCTACACATTCAAAGACTTCGCCCAGGCGCTGGCCTTCGTAAATAAAGTCGGCGCCGTTGCCGAGGAGGAAGGCCATCATCCGGACCTGTATCTGGCTTGGGGCAAGTGCAAGGTCGAGCTCTGGACGCATAAGATCCATGGGCTCACGGAGAGCGATTTCTATATGGCCGCCAAGTCGGACCGAGAGTTTCAGCCTGCTGTTTAAGACTTAATCTACGCCTATAAATTCGATAAAATATCATACCTGATAAAATGGTAGATTGCGGTAGAGGCAGTTTTTATTGACTTCAAAGAAGGAGCAAAATATGAGCTTTTCAGACAAGCAAGCGCTGGTCATAGGTGGTGGCAGCGGAATTGGCCTTGAGGCCGCTAGGTTGTTAGTACATGCGGGCGCCTTTGTGACGATAGTTGGCCGCCGGCTGGAGAAGCTGGAGGGTGCACGTGAAACCTTCGATGCTCCCGACAAAGTGCACACTTTGCGGTGCGACCTTACGATAAAGGATGAACTGGGCGGTTTGATCCGTCACGTGCGCGGTGAGATGAAGGACGTGAAGTACCTCATCAACGCTGCCGGTGTTTTCTCCCCCAAGCCTTTTTTGGAACACACGGGCGAGGACTATGACGCATATATGGATCTCAACAAGGCCACTTTTTTTGTGACCCGGCAAGTCGCAAAGAACATGGCAGCGAACGACGGCGGAGCGGTGGTTAACGTAGGCTCCATGTGGGCCTATCAGGCAATTAAGGCCACACCGTCGTCGGCCTATTCCATGGCCAAGGCCGGCCTGCATTCCCTAACTCAACACCTGGCAATGGAACTGGCGGAGTATGGCATACGTGTCAACGCGGTGGCTCCCGCCGTGGTGGAGACTCCGATCTACGACGCCTTCATCAAACCCGACGAGGTTCACGAGGCCCTACAAGCCTTCAACGATTTTCACCCAATCGGTCGGATCGGAAAACCCAGGGATGTTGCCTCGACGATCGTCTTCCTGCTCTCGGACGAGGCAAGTTGGGTGACCGGTGCGATTTGGAATGTGGACGGCGGGGTTATGGCCGGCCGTAACCAGTAGTCGATGAAACGCCAAGTTAAATTAACCATCTAAAAATTCTTTAAAAAGTTTCTAAAAATCGTTTAACCTGATATTCGAACTCTCTACTTCATTAAAGATGCAGAACAAGATGGTGAGGAAACTGCAGCACTTGTATTCAGTCAGGCCAGAGATGCTGAAAACTTCCACGCAAAATTATATGAACGTGCCATTTATCATGTGATTAAAGATGAGATAAAGGCCTATCACGTTTGTCAGGTTTGCGG
>JAIVWA010000016.1:4041-19021 GCA_049190255.1 Gammaproteobacteria bacterium
ACGCCAAGTTAAATTAACCATCTAAAAATTCTTTAAAAAGTTTCTAAAAATTTTTTTAACCCTGTGCCACGTGCGCTAAACCCTCGATTCTGCTCGCCCATGAGACCTGGATATAATCCAGCTTGCGCTGCAGTTCTTGGATATTGGCAGCACCTCCATATGTGAGGCCGGATCTCAATCCGCCGACAATATCTGCAATGATATCATTCTCGGTCTCTCGGTAGGGAATTTCAAGGGATATACCTTCGGCTGTTTTCCATTCGGTCATGCCGCCGTAATATTCGTTCTGGGCTTCATCGCTGGCCATACCCCGGTAGACCTTCACCTTGATTTGTCCCCGGTCTTGGCCACCTCGGTTGAGAACCGGTCCGGGCGTCGGCCGGGTGCCTGCCAGCATAGCGCCGATCATCACGAAATCTGCGCCGAAGGCAAGGGCCTTGACGATATCTCCCGGTGTGCGAATACCGCCATCAGCGGTGATGGAACGGTCGACCTTTGCGCATTCTTTGATGGCCGTGAGGTTTGGTACACCGAAGCCGGTCTTGACCCGCGTGGTGCACACGGACCCTCCTCCAACGCCAACCTTAATAATATCCACACCACAGGAGGCCAGATAGTCTGCGCCGGCATAGGTTGCGACATTACCCGCCATAATACACACTTCCTTTCCCAGCATTTCCCGGGTTTAGGCTAGATCACCATGGCGTAAACCATCCCGGATTCCTTCCATACCGTCACCTTAAAGTCGCCTTCTTCAACGGTATATTTTCGGTCACCGTCAAAACGAAGGCCCACATCGTTTTGATTGATCACAAAAAGTGAGGCGCGTTTGCCTTTTGAATTACAGAAAAGAAGTGCGGCGTTAATTTTTCCTAAGACGCATTTGCGCCCGCCCAAAAGATTCAGCCCCAACCGTGACAGATGCCGCATCCTGCTGCGAAGAAACAGATTCAAGTTGCGCTAGATAATCGATTCCGTTATCGAATTCATCCGCCTGAACGGGCGCCTTTTGGCGCTGCCTCTTTAGGAAATGGTTGCGCAAAATTGTAAACATCCAGCTTTTAAACTTTCGACTGTCCCGCAGCTGATGAAATTTATTGTAGGCCGTATACAGCGTCTCTTGTACCAGGTCTTCTGCATCATAACGGTTGCCGACATACTTGAAAGCCACATTGTAAAGAAATCGCGATTGGTTTTGGGCCAGATTCCAGAATGCATCGCGCTGATGTTTTTTACGCCCCATAAAAGGAACATGGTCGGTAATCATTGGAAACTGCATCTATCTTCCAGCCCCCTTCCTTAAATGTAGATCCGCTTGGCAGAAAATTTATTCCATTTTTTTGTGTCAGCCGGATTCAGATAAATAAAATACATGCCGATATAATTATTTCTAAGTAATATAAGTAGGTTGTCAAGGGTTGCAACCTTTATATCTTGCATTGTCATTTGGTGCCATTTTAAATTCTCCTTGCAAATTTCCTTTCATCGCTTTGATATCTTCTAATATCATCGGTACAAGTAGTGTTTAATGGGATTTGTTATAGTAGAGCCAATAATTGAAGCTTTTATTCCCAAAAAAACAAAAATCGTTTTTAATTCTCAAATAAGGTTGGCCATTCAAAGCCAAAAGTGCTCAGCGCGATTGGATTGGCTGAAGGTTAACCGCTTTCTTCGCTTAATGCAGCAGTAACTTTATTAACTGGGACAAATAAATTTGGAATAAGAACCAAACGAATGGATCTTAGAAGTTAAACACGTGGAAATTTGAATCCAATCAAAATTAAATACTCAAATCAAAATAGGAGAATAAAAATGAAAACTTTAACTATCTTTATTATTGCCTTGACTGCATTGAATTTTGGCACGGTAGCTGCTGTTGCCGATGATATGTGGAGTGAAACTCCGGATCTGGAAAATTTGAAAGCACCGTCGTTTATCCGCGAACCGTCCAGACTGTCAAACAAGCCCCTCAAGGTAGATATGTGGGCCGAAACACCGACTTTGGACAGCAATAATGATACCGTTGACTTTCATAACGAAAAAGTTTTCGTCAAATCCGGTCCAGCCAATCCTGAGTTGTACACGGAAACGCCGGACCTGAAAAAAGTCTTACCCGCTAAGCAGGATCGCCGGTCACCTGATGATATCATGATTGCCGAGCAGAAGAAAATGGGAGATGGCCAAACAGAAGATAAAAGAATAAGATGACCTGATCAATTAACCGAAACATTCTTTAGCAGAAGGGAAAGGGGCGCGACCAGCGCCTCTTTTTATATAAGCATATGGTCGCGGCCGGTATTTTCAGTATATTGAAACTTAAGGACTCTGGCAATTTGTGTTCGGGATTTACTATCCAGCAAAATCTAATAAGAGGTGGTGAGCAGGGCACCGATGAATCCCGCAGTTAAAGGCTTAAGCCCACCGGGCAAGTTCCAGGCCGCCAAAAAACCAGCGTACTGGGTTACCATGATCAATGGGCCAGGGGTGGATTCGGCCAGACCGAGGCCGATCAACATCTGCTGGGTGGAGAGCCAGCCGTTGGATACCGCGACTGTTGAGCGCTCGCAGAAACTGGTTTTCACCTATCCATTGTCGAAGTTCCACAACTTCCTGGTGCATGATGGAGATTTGACCTGCTGGACCACCGAAACTGATGAAGCCCAGCTTTGTCCAGAATTTTAAGGCTTCCTTGAATGAAACCGTCATCGAAGGCGGCGAATTAGATTGGGCTGTCATCCATCCTCCTTTGATCCCGAAGCATTTAGTTTCCTGAATGAATTACCAAATCATCAAAGACGGTCACTGCATCGGCTTTGGTCCACAAGCCAATGCCACCTGTACCAACAAATGTGTTGTCTGTGACTTCAAGTAGTTTCCGGTCGTTTAAATAACCTTCTATTTTGTTGTCGAAATGGGTGATCTTCAATTTATGCCAAACACCGGCCGACAATTGGATCCAAGTGTCAGCTATTTTCGTGCGTAAACCATCTTTCACGTGATAGATACGAAAATTTTGTTCCAGCGGATTATATCGCGCAATGTAGTAATTGTCATTGTCCAGTGCCCGCCAGATAAGACCACCACCTTGATCCACTATGCCAGAATCGGCTTTGAATTTGACTTCAATCACGCCATTGTCCAGCGATATAAGATTGTTCCAGCAAATATTGAAAGTGTCTTCGGAACTATGGTTGGGGCTGGTCATGCCGAGAACTTTTTTCCCGGAGGGTGCAGAGGTAATTTCAATAACCTGCCAGGTTGCCAAGGGTCCTTCCGGGTTTGTGCTTTCAATTTCCCAACCTTTCGGAATCTGACCGGAAGCCACGTTTTCAAAATCCCAAAGCACTTTAAATTCGCCTGTCAGCTCATCGGCCCTTAGAGACGGCAGATGCCAAGAGAAAAAAGTAATGACTACTGTAACTGCTATTAAAATTACGATATTTTGTTTTTCCATGATTTGGCTCCTTTGCTTGTTTCTCAACGTCTGCATTCGATTTGAACATCTTTTCCCCATATGGCAAAACCGATTGAACCGCACAGGCCGCATGCAAACGCAACTAAAAGGTTTATGGATGGTCTCACCAGCCAAAAAAACTCCCCGCCCAGAGCGGCGAGAGATACGAATATGTCCTGGATCAGATAATAATAATTCGAACATGCCTGGCTTGCAGTTGTCTGGAGCCAGGTCCATGATCAGGGATTTGCGATTTGGCTCACCGAACTCCTTGAGCCCCCGTAGAATGAACGCCAAGATCAGCCACTCGAAAAAGCGACTGAAAAGAAGCACCAGCGGAAATAGGGTGAAAAAGACAAAGGTCATGAACACAAAGGGCTTCTTGGTGCTGCGCTGTAGGCCAAGAAAGCTGGAGAGCCGTGAGGCACGATTCTTTATTGTTTCAGAGGGCGCGATACTATTTTCCTTTAAGATTCACCGCGGGCGATATCCATTCGGCACCAGGCATAAAGGGCGTCGTAAACTTCGAATTGCCGCTCGATGTTTTCCAGGTCGTCCGGGTAGCGCAGGCTGTAACCCACTGCGATAGCCTCAAAACCGGCTGCCAGGGGATCGGCATCCAGACGGTCGGTGTCCGCCGCGTTGATAATCCTGGCCATCCTTAACAGCGCCTTGTCGGTCAATTCGTAATCCTGGATGATCACATCGAAGGTGCACAGATCTCCCCGGTGATGCAATTCAGCTCCCGGTGTGTCAAAGGCGATCGCATCTTGCTTTTGGGCAATGTCCAACACCTTGCTTTTGGGGACAAACAGGAACTCTGCGTCCGAGTCGATAAACCGCATGATCAGCCAGGGACAGGCCACGCGGTCTACATGAACATGTGATCGAGTTATCCATTTCATCGGAATACTCCTTTATTAATAGATGGCATGGAACATCTCCTTTAGTCTTTCGTTTGATAGTATGAGGATTTACAGCCTTTGAAAGATCATTTCATCTTTTGTCTCTGGAAATAGGCATACAATTTTTCTATAATCTGCAACCCTTCTGTCATTCGCTGGTCGTCGTCCGGCTGGGAGGCGACCAAACCGATCAACAGGGCGTTTAAACCGTCCGTTTCGGCTCGACCGAATTTGGTATCCTTCAAATCGATGTCATGAATTACTTCGGCTAAAGGAACAAGCCCTCGATCCTGTAGCCCAAAGCGTTTGATCATCACCTCAAATGTGCAGCGATCACCCTCATGAGTGTATTCACCGTCGAACATATCGAACCGCATTTCACCTGTTTTGGGTGTATACGTATCGGTGTCAAGGAATTTAAAAACAGCTGCCTGGTCCACAAAGCGCCGGATCAACCAACCGCAAGCCATGCGGTCCACAAAGAGGTTTTTGCGCGTAACCCAGACATTTCCTCTCAGTTCGTCAAGTTCATCTTTGACGGCGCTTGAATCCGGTCCCTCACCCGACAAACGGGCAGCCAAGTCCTTAATCAAGATCTCTGCAGTCCCCCGCTCTGATGCATAAAAGAAATCAATGGCCCCTACGTCATTAAACCGACGCTGCAATTTTGAAACTTGAGCAGAACCTCTCACAGCCGGGTCTTTTGGTTCGATTTTTCCGGAGGACCAGTCGGTAAGAAGGAGATTCGCTTCCTGAATAATTTTTTCGTAATCCGACCTGCGGGCAGTCTGAAATAAGGAAATGACCTGTTCGTCGGTTAAACCTTCCACAAACCGCACTTCGGAAATAGACCCGTCCCCGCCGCCTTCAACTATCTCCTTGAGTGTCCAGCTTAAATCCTCTTGTGACTGCTCGGAAAAGGGCATAACGTAAACAGACTGCTTGATGGCTACAGCCCCCACCCGTTGCAATCGCCGCCAAATTTTTACCCTGAGGGAGTTTGGTTTGGGGGGGATTTGGTGAATTAAAAGCAACCATTTTTTAAGTGTTTGGGATGTCACCCTGATCTCCCTTACAGTTGTTTCATTAAATGTGTTACAGCTGTTACATTTTGTCAAGAGCGAATGGTTATATTTAGGTTTGAGGTCCACAGATCTCGGCCAACGAACCTAAAAAGGATGTCTATTGTTTTAGCTGCCTTTGGTTGACTGCCGATGTATTCGATTATACTTTCTATATAACCTTTCTTAGAACAACATCCATAATTCACATCATACTGGAGATATACAAATGGCAACCATCTTATACATAGCCACGGCAATAGGATTATTCATCGTTACACAAACCAACGGAGATTGGGAAATTGTCAGGCATACCTTAAAGGAAAAAGCTTTAACAAGCATTGCTGTATCCGGGGGAGTAATCATAGCTGGCAGCACCGATGGCATCTGGCGCTCTGCTGATAACGGTAAATCTTGGCATGAGAGCAATGACCGGCTTTCAATTCGGCATGTACGCTGGATTACCAGTTCACCTTACACACCAATGACCTTTCTGGTTGGTACTGAACCCGCCGGCATTTTTGTGTCAAGTGATGGTGGGAAAACATGGAGTAGCAGACCAGAAATTGGAAAATTACGCGACACAAACGGTTGGTTTTTGCCATACTCCCCAAAGGCTGGTTGTGTGCGTGGATTTGCCATCGCGAAACCTGATAACTATCGTGGCCGTATGTACGCGGCCGTTGAAGTTGGCGGTGTTCTAATTTCTGATGATCGGGGTAAAACATGGAATTTGGCTGATGGCAGCGATGGTAGCCCGGACTTTAATCGTGAGCTAGGGACAATGATTCATCCCGATGTCCATTCAATCACAGTCCACTTGACTTCCTCCGATCTTGTCACCGCCGCTACTGGTGGAGGCCTCTATCGTTCGACTGATGGTGGCCGAAATTGGAAAAACATATACCGGTGTTATATTCGTGCGATATGGGTTGACCCGGCCAATCCCCAACATATAATTGCCGGACCAGCTGATGGTGTATCAAGAAACGGACGAATCGAGGAATCTTACGATGGAGGGCAGACCTGGCATCTTGCTTCAGATGGCATGATGCCTGCACCTTGGTCGAGGCATATGGTTGAGCGGTTTGTTCAATTAGATAATGACCTATTTGCGGTTTTGTCTAATGGTGAGCTTTGGCTTAAGCGTTTAGACGAGTCCTCATGGCACCGAGTTTTATCAGAAATACATCAAATAAAAGCCATTGCCGCTGTAAAATGATTTATCGATTTGTTAGACTATAACTGTATAACGTTATTTATCTTGTTGATTATGCTTCGAAATACATATTCCGAAGGTATCAAAATCAAAGTTTAGGCTAGGCACGTTGTGTGCCCATATTACGAAGCGGGATGACTGTCGTATGAGGCTTATATTGACTTGGCTTATCTGCTGGAATGGAGAACATCATGAAAACGATGATCAGCTTTCTGAGAACAATGAAGATCATTATATTTTGGGGGCAGACGCTGCCGGTGAAATTGCCCAATTGGGAGAAGGTGTCACGGACTTGCAAATCGGGAAAAGGGTTATCCTCGCTCCCGGGTATCCGCAGAAAAAAGAAGAGACCAAAATTCGTCCCACCTTATTTGCCCCCAGCTTTGCTTTACCTGGGTTGCATATTTCGGGAACTTACACTCAATATATGGAAGTCCCGTCTTACACGGTGGTCAGAGATGAAACAGGATTAAAACCAGAAGAAGTAGCCACGCTTCCGGTTGTTTTGGCCACAGCCGTGCATTCGGTTAAAGAGATCGGCCAGGTCAAAAGAGGAGATAAAGTATTGATTCACTCCGGAGCCTCTGGTTCGGGCAGCATGTTAATTCAAGTGGCCAAGGCTCTTGGGGCGGAGGTGGCTGCCACTGTTCGCGACGATAACAAAGCTGAATTTGCCAAAAAAATCGGCGCAGACATGGTGGTGAATACCCGCAAAGAAGACTTCGTTCAACAGATCAAGGATTGGACCGGAGGTCCGGGTGCCGATGTCGTCATCGACAACTTAAGCGGTGACATTTTAGCCAAGAGCATTGAGACGGCCAAACCGCGGGGTGTGATTGTGGCCTATGGCTTTGCCGCTGGTCCTCAGGTCAGCTTTGATATTCGCCAGTTATTTTTCACTGAGAAAAAGCTGCTCGGCTCCATGGCCAGCGATATCGAAGATCTGCAATATGGTCTGCAACTGATTAAAGAGAGGCGAGTAAGACCTGTGCTGGCGCAGACCCTTCCCCTAAGCCGGGCCGCTGAGGCCCACCGGTTGCTGGCCGTCGGCAAAGTGATGGGGAACATTGTGTTATTGCCCTGGGCTGAATAAAATAGTTGGCCAATATCACTCGGCCCTTGAACACACCTTTCTTTGGGTAGTTGAGGCAGAAGATCCTCATTTGATTCAGGAATTCTGTGTGGCCACCGGAGTCGCAACTATCAATGAACTGAAGATTGTGCCTTTAATTACCTTCCGGGAGGGGGTTATTCCAGGACTGAAGAAGATTCATTCACTTTAATAGTGTGATTTGGCATGGAAAAAAATCCTGGAAACTTTGTGAAAGAAATTATCACGAATTGCTTAGCACCCTATGTATTTTTGCAGTTATCATATTGAATTTGGAAATAACAATGTTTACAATGTGGTATATAATAAATAATGTCTTACCAAGCATCGATTAAAAAATGAGATTTCATTTTTAAATATCTTAAAAAGAAATGTCTCTATAGCCTCTGAAGGGTTTAAACGCAAACTCGCTGCCATTTTTTAGTGCCGATCTATCCAGGGTACAGCCGCCTCATGAGAGGCAGTCAACCAACGAAAGGAGGATAGAACTATGAAGAGAAAACTTGTCTCGGTGTTTTCAGTTGTCGCGATAGTCATCGCCAGTATCGGATACGTAATGGCAGAGGGCGACATGACTGAACAAAAACCAATGGAGATCAAGGTCCAACTCGGTGATAGCAGCAATGCAATGAGGTTTTTCCCTGCAAATCTCGAATTTGAAACCGGCAAACTTTATAAGCTCGTTTTACACAATTCGAGCGGAACGAAGCATTACTTCAGTTCAGAGGGATTGTCGCGCTCCGTATTTACGCGCAAAGCCCAGGTGCTTGGACCTGATGGGAAAACGATTGCCGAGATAAAGGGCCCCATTCGGGAAATCGAAGTGTATCCAAACGGAACGGCTGAATGGTGGTTTGTGCCGATAAAAACAGGGGTCCTAAACGACCTGAAATGTATTATTAAAGGTCATGCGGAGGCTGGCATGGTAGGCACAATAACCATCAAGTAGACACATGGCCTAACACACGCTTCGAGAGGGACGCGGCTAAACACTCTTGCCATCACATAATAATCCAACCAACCAGAAAAAAAAGAAGCAATAAAATGAAAGTAAAAACAATACCGCTTTAGTGGTTACAGACCCACAAAACGATTTTCTAAGCCCTGAAGGCGTTACCAGGGGGATGGTAGGAAAGAACGTTACAGAAAATAATACTGTGGAAAACATTGAGTCTTTGTTTAAAGATGCCACTGCTGCCGCCCAAACACCGGAATTAGGTGATGGTTATGCAAGCGCAATGACGAACTCTGGCTTTATGGCAAACGCTGTTTGGACGACCGAGGAGGCGGTAGAGGCTCTCAAGCGGGCCGATTAAGAATAGGTCTTTCGATAGCAGTTACGACTTACAGAAAAGGAGGTAAACATGTCTGCGATAGTGGTTGTGCGCTCCGTGCCGGAGGCGCGCTTCACCCAGGTAGTTGAGACCGGTAAGCACCAACTTTTCGCGGATGAGCCGGAATTATTTGGCGGCTCCGACCGCGGACCCGGGCCCTATGAGTATTTGCTTGCCGCCCTCGGAACCTGAACATCCATGACACTGCGCATGTATGCGGAGCGGAAAGGATTGGCGCTACAGAGTGTTGAGGTGCAGCTAAGCCACGAGCGAATTCACGCGAAAGACTGTGAGGATTGCGAAACAAAAATGGGGATGCTCGACGAGATCCACAGTAAGATCCATCTGGAAGGAGATCTCGACGAGGCCCAGCGAAAGCGGTTCTTAGAAATCGCCACTCTCTGCCCGGTACACCGTACGCTCTCTTCTGAGATCAAGATCCGGACATCCGAAGTCTAGAACACATCTCAAAAATGTCGTTTTGCCCAATATCTGCGTTGAGCTCTCGCAGCAACTCTTCGAAATACTTTAGTATTCCTGCGGGTTGATGCTTGGTCTCGCCTTGATATAGAACGATAATCCTATTTTTGAGATAGGTTATCGTCAACAACACCAACCCGGCAATTAGTAAACCGTATTTGGTAAGGCTGGAAGGATTCGTACTTGGAGGCTCGGTCCGCCGCAAACCTGGAGTGATACATCTTTCACCGGTCTCTCGGGGCGATAGATGAAAATGGAATAAGGGGGGAACAATGAAACTGGTATCAGTGAACGTATCTATGCCCAAGACAGTGGATCACCTGGGACGTCAGGTAAGCACTGGGATCTACAATGAACCGGTGGCTGGCCGGGTTATGGTGCGCAAGCTCAATGTTGATGGCGATGGCCAGGCCGATCTCACGGTGCACGGTGGAGTTTATAAAGCCGTTTATGTCTATGACCTTGAAAATATTTACTACTGGCGGCAAGAACTTGGTCGGGATGATATCGGTTATGGACACTTCGGTGAAAACTTCACCGTTGAAGGTATGCCGGATGACCGGATTCACATCGGCGATGTCTTCCGGATTGGGGGCGCTTTGCTCGAGGCAACCCAACCCCGCATGCCCTGTTTCAAACTGGAGATGAAGATGGATCTGCCGGGTTTTTCCCGGCAGTTTATAACCAGCGGCCGACTGGGATTCTACTTCCGGGTTATAGAAGAGGGGGAAGTTGGTACTGGTGACTCGATTGAGCAAGTTCAATCCGCACCGGAGAAAATATCGGTGTGGGAATTGGCCCAACTCTATTATTTCGATTACAACAATCAAAAAAAAATTCGCCGGCTTTTAAGAATCCCTGCATTGCCGCCTGTTTGGAGCCGCGCGTTCCAAGAAATCCTGGCTTCCGCCGGGGAAAGAGGAAAGAAACGCAAAACACCGGAAAGGGCATGGAAGGGATTCCGGAACTTCATCGTAGATAAGAAGGTGCCGGAAAGCCAGACTATTACCTCTTTTTATCTGGTGCCTGAAGACGGGGAGCCGCTGCCGGTCTATATGCCCGGCCAATTTCTTACTTTCAGACTAAGCATCCCCGGCCATCCCAAACCGGTCATCCGTACCTACTCTCTATCGGAGTGTCCCTGTCACGCCGAATACTATCGGGTCACCATCAAGAGGGAACCACCACCCGAGGATCCGGAGATTATTTCCGGTTCCAACTATTTTCATAATCTGGTCGAGCCCGGCACCCGGCTGCAGGTGGCGGCGTCACGCGGCGACTTTTTCCTCAACCCACAGGAGGAAACTCCGGTGGTTCTGCTCAGCGGCGGGGTGGGGCTTACTCCCATGATCAGCATGCTCAACGCCATCGTCGATTCCGGTAAAAACAGGCCGGCCTGGTTTATACATGGCACGCGCAACGGCATTCACCATGCCATGTGCAGGCATATGCGTCGGATCGCAGCGGAAAACGACAACATCACCATGCACATCCGATACAGCCAGCCCCGGCCTGAAGATGTCAAGGGTCGGGACTACGACAGCACCGGTCATGTGGACGTTGACCTTCTGAAAGAACTTTTGCCCAACAAGGACATGGATTTTTATCTTTGTGGCCCGCCGCCCTTTATGAATTCTATCATGAAGGGGTTGTGGGAATGGGGCGTGCCGGAAAGCCACATCCGTTTCGAGCTCTTCGGCCCGGCAGCCCTGCTGCAAGAGGGAACCCGAGCCAGGCGCCGCAAAAAGACAAAGGCAGCGGAAGAGGAGGTTTATGAAATAGTCTTTTCAGAGTCCGGGATTACCGCAAAATGGGATCCCGAATATGAGAACCTGCTTGAATTTGCCGAAGATCAAGGCGTCTTCCCGGACTTTAGCTGCCGCTCCGGCATTTGTCACACTTGCCAATACGAGCTTATGAAAGGCAAAGTCGACTATACCTTCGAGCCCCTGGATCCTCCTTATCCGGGCCAGGTGCTCCTCTGCTGCGCCCGCCCGGGATCCAATCTGGTGATTGACGTCTAAAACTTGCAGCGGCTAATTTGCGTCGTTGGGTCTCGAAAGGAGGACTCTATGAACCAGACGACGATCCTAATCACAAGCATGACCATCGGCTTTGTCAGCTGGGCAATAATAGCCAACTTCTGGTTAATTCCTTGGCTAAAGGATAATCCATTATTCCAATTGTGAGCGAAGCGAACTAAGTTCTTAACACCTGGGTCTTATTTTCATTGACATGTTCCGTGATGTGTAATAAATGCGCCGAAAAACCCATTAAAAACCAAATGGAGTCACGGCATGAATATTTTACATATCACTGATCTTCATTTCGGCCCCCGTCACTGGGAGGGCGACGACAATATTCTTCTGGAGAAGCTTAACTCCTACGATGCCGATATTGTTATCAACACGGGAGACAGTACGACAGATGGCATGGAAGATGAGTATGCAGACGCCGGACGCTTCTTAAAAGCTATCGAGTGCAAAAATGTTATCTCCATCATCGGGAATCACGACAAAAGAAATATGCGCTCGCATGAATTATTCCTGAAATATATTTTTGACCCGCAGCTCATCTACCCGTCTGACATGACGCCAACCACCAAGAAACACCTTTTTTTGAACCGGGAGATAACCAAGGTCCGTGAAAATTTCACCGATTTAAATTTTATCAAAACCATTGCTGTAAATGGAAAATCCGTATTGATTATCGGCATCGATTCCAATGAACTTTACAGCGATGAGGGGTTTGTTGAAAAGGCGGTCTTACATGCTATTTCAGACAAAATCAATCAGATGCAATATGACGAGCTGCTGCTGCTGATCCATCATTCCATTTTGGGCACCGATGAAGAGCCCCTTAAAAATTCCCGACGCATAATTGATTTTGTATGGAAGCACAAAATCGAAAACGTCTTCTGCGGCCACACCCACGAATTGGAGCTGAGGCGATCCGTGGATCTGTATCACGGGCATATATTTACCCAATTTATGTGCGGTTCTCTGTCGTCTAGCAACCATCCCAACGACGACAATATGTTTTTGTATTATGAGAATTGGGGCACGGATAATCCGCTCGTGCATCTGGTACGGATATACACCCAGGGGAGCAAAGTGAATTTCGATACCGAATATATCGGACACCTATAGATTTTTTTCATTTAAACTTTTTCCAGTGCCCGCTTGAATCCCTCAAAAGAACCGGTAATCGTTGCATCCGGCACGGCATAGGACAGTCGGAAATAACCCGGGGCCCCGAAGCCCACACCCGGCACGGCCAGAATGAGCTCATCTTTGAGGATACTCAAAAATTTGACGTCATCGGTAATCGGGCTTTTGGGAAACAGGTAAAATGCGCCTTGCGGGATGTTGAATTCATAACCGGCATCGGCCAGACCCTGACAGAACATATCCCGGCGTCGTTTGTAGATGGAGACATCCACTGTCACGCCCTGTAATTGGGCAACGGCAAGTTGCAGCATATTGGGGGCATTTACGCACAGCATCGTGTTGACCACGATGGCTGCGCCGGAGACGAGTCCTGCATCTTCGGCCTCGGGATGCACTGCCAGGTATCCGATGCGTTCGCCGGCCAGGGACAACTCTTTGGAATAAGAGCTTACCACGATGGTGTGGGGATAGGCCTGAAACACCGATGGGACACTGCCCTCATAGATGATCTTGCGGTAGGGTTCATCCGAGACAAGATAAATCCGCCGGCCGAATTTCTGGCTGGCCCGATCCAATGCCTCACCCAGTTCAGCCAACTCCGCTGCCGAATACACGGCGCCGGTGGGGTTATTCGGTGAATTAATCAGCATCACCCGAGTTTTTTCAGTGATGGCGGCTTCAATTGCGGCTGTATCCAGGTGAAAATTGGTATCCGTCGGTGCGGTTTTAAGGACAGCATCGGCCATAAAGGCATAGTGATCATAGCCGATAAAATAGGGTGACGGGACCAGGATCTCCTCACCGGGATTCACCAGGGCACCGATGATGGCGTTCAAGGCCCCGGCGGCCCCCACGGTCATTATGATCAAATCCGGGGTCAGTTTAACGCCATGCTCATTGCTCAGATATTCGGCCACGGCCTGACGTACCTGGGGATGGCCCGGATTGGGCGTGTAGCCGTGGTTCAATGTCTCGCTGTTGACCAATTCTCTGAGCACCTTCTTGAATTCCGGCGGCGGGGGGACATCGGGATTGCCCAGAGAAAAATCAAAGACGTTTTCCGGGCCGTATTCGGCTCTCAGCCGGGCGCCCTCTTCGAACATCTGTTTGACCATTGCCATTCCGTCGACCATTTTGACCATTTTGTCCGCGATCGGCATGATACTTTCCTTTCAGGGGTTTGGGGCTTCGCGCTGCGCGCTTCGCCCCCACACGCAGGGTTCAAGGTTCAGCGCCGCCGCCGGCCAAAAAAACGGCCGGTTAAATCGAAAAAGAAACTCAAAAAAAGCGAATATCGAATATCGAATAATGAATATCGAATGTCGAAGTAATGTATTCTGTCTATTTAATAAAAAAGATTGAGCAAAGCGAAACCACCCTTCGACATTCTGCGGTTCGATATTCGATATTCGATATTCTGCGGTTCGCTGTTCCAACTATCTGAAGTTTCATACAAGAGGTTCAGGGTTGACGTCAAATCCGAACCGTTAATTCTTGCCATACAAATCGTGTGCTTGGCACCCGATTGCCAGTTTAACTTTTAGCCTTCCTTTTTTCTATGAATTCTTCCAGTTCACCGGCCTCATCCGATCCGAGTTCGTGTAGAATTTGCAGTTCCTTTTCGGCTTTATCGAATTTTCCCATCTCGGCGTAGGCCTCTCCCAGATATTCATGGGCTTCGGCCAGGTCGGGTTTTAGCTTGATGGCTTTTTTATACGCCCGCACGGCCTTGTCGAATTTCCCCTGTTGGCGGTAGGTGTATCCCAGATTGCTCCAGGCTTCCGCATATTTGGAATCGATTTTGACTGCCTTTTCGTATTTTTTTGAGGCTTCTTTGTATTTTTTTATTTCCTGGAGCGCTTTACCTTCCTTAAAATACGCATTGGCCTTCTCACGCTTTTCAGCCGCCGATTCCGATTTGGTGCTGGATCGACTGGGGGCGCCGGCACCATAAGCAATCTGATTCATGGTAAAAAAAAGTATTATAAACAACACTGTCAGAGTGGCCGTTGAATTCAGCAGATTATATCTTCCCATCGTCAGAGTCTTCATAATCCCTCCTGATATTCGTACAGCAAAATTTGCCGGTTAAATTCAATTTAGTCTTCAGGCGATCATGGTCGGTAATTAATCTATAGTTTAAGCATCCTATCTACAGCTTCAAGATTATTATTAAATTTTGCTCGAAATTCGATAAAAGCTGTTTTATATTATCTTGTAGCCGTTCACAGGTTCAGGGTTCAGGG
>JAIVWA010000017.1:0-18934 GCA_049190255.1 Gammaproteobacteria bacterium
TAACGATAAAAAATACGTGAGACGGGGGACTGTGTTTTTAAAGTATTGCGTACGATCAGTGACATATCCGTATTTTATTAAAAATTTTTCTTGACAGCCAATTGATATCTGATGTATCAGATATCAATAGATGATTAAAATACTAAATTTAAAATTCAAGGAAAGGAGGACACAAATGGGCAAGGTAAAAATGACCACCGAAGAGGCTTTTATCAAAGTTCTTCAGATGCATGGAATCGACAGCGCGTTTGGTATTATTGGATCGGCGATGATGCCGGTCACTGATCTGTTTCCTAAGGCAGGGATCACTTTCTGGGATTGTGGGCATGAATTCAGTGCGGGGATGATGGCGGACGGTTTCACCCGTGCTTCCGGTAAAATGAGCATGCTTGTTGGTCAAAACGGCCCCGGCATCGCTAATTTTGTTACACCGGTAAAGGTAGCCTACTGGAACCACACACCCCTCTTGGTGATAACAGCCCAGGCGGCAAACATGACCATGGGGCAGGGCGGTTTCCAGGAAGTTCCCCAAATGGCAATGTTTGAAGACATGGTTGCCTACCAGGAAGAAGTCCTCCATCCTTCCCGTGTGGCCGAGGTGCTCAATCGGGTGATCATACGTGCCAAGCGTGCCTCCGCTCCAGCCCAGATCAACATTCCGCGTGACTTCTGGACCCAGGTAATCGAGATTGAACTGCCCCCTATTGTTGACTTTGAGCGTCCGGCAGGTGGCGAGAAAGCTATCGCCCGTGCAGCCGAGCTTTTATCCAACGCCAAATTTCCTGTAATCCTGAATGGTGGTGGCGTTGTGATCGGTGGTGCAATTAAAGATTCAATGGCGCTTTCCGAGCGCCTGGACGCTCCGGTCTGTTGCAACTACCAGCACAATGACGCTTTTCCGGGCAGCCACCCGCTGTTTATGGGTCCTTTGGGTTACAACGGTTCAAAAGCTGGAATGAATATTATTTCCAAGGCTGATGTGATCTTGGCCCTGGGCAACCGGCTGAACCCTTTCTCAACCCTGCCATGTTACGGAATTGAATACTGGCCAACCGATGCAGCGATTATTCAGGTTGATATCAATCCCGATCGCATTGGCCTCACCAAACCTATTACAGTGGGTATCGTAGGAGATGCCAAAAAGGTAGCTAATTCCATCCTGGAACAGCTGTCTGATACGGCCGGCAACATAGGCCGCGATGCGCGTAAGGCAACCGTAGAAGAAGCCAAGGCAGAGTGGGACAAAGAGCTGGCAACCATGGATCATGAAGAAGACGATTCCGGTACCACCTGGAACGAACGCTGCCAGAAGGGTGAACCCGAAAAAATTACGGCGCGTATGGCCTGGCGTGCAATTATTGCAGCCTTGCCCAAAGAGGCGATTATCTCATCCGATATCGGCAACAACTGTGCCATTGGCAACGCCTATCCGACCTTTGAAGAAGGCCGCAAATATCTGGCGCCTGGTATGTTCGGATCCTGTGGTTATGGGTTTCCGGCCATTTTGGGTGCAAAAATTTCAAAACCCGACGTCCCGGTGGTCGGTTTTGCCGGTGACGGGGCCTTCGGTATCTCAATGAACGAAATGACCGCCTGCGGGCGCGACGAATGGCCGGCCATCACCATGGTCATCTTCCGTAACTACCAATGGGGCGCCGAGAAACGGAATACCACCCTTTGGTACCTTGATAACTTTGTCGGAACCGAGCTGGACACGAAGGTCTCCTACGCCGGCATAGCCAAGGCATGTGGTCTATACGGTGTTAAGGCTACTACGATGGATGATTTAACCGAGAAACTGAACACTGCCATCAAGGCACAAATGGAAGAGGGTAAGACGACATTCATCGAGGTTCTGACGAACCAGGAACTGGGCGAGCCGTTCCGTCGCGATGCCATGACAACCCCTGTTTCTGTTGCAGGTATTGATAAGGCCGACATGCGTCCCCAGAAAGGCGCATAAGGGAAATTAATATTCATGGAGTCCAGGAGATATAAAAATGATCGATTTGAGAAATATTCCCTCAACCAAAGATGACTTGGACCGCTATGAAGTGGAAAACAATTTTCACTCATGGTCTTTCCAGCCGGCTCAGTCGCCACCCCGGGTTGTGTCCGCCAAGGGCGTTCGGTTTACCACCGAGGATGGAAGAGAACGGCTTGATTTCAGTTCCTGTTTTGTAAACCACAACATCGGTCATCAAGATCCGCGTGTTATCGATGCGATCACGGAACAGGCTAAAACCCTTTGTGGGTTTGCACCCAGCATGTCCACCAAGCCCAGAGCTCTTTTAGCCAAAACGCTGGCAGAAGTGACACCGGGGGATCTCTCGCGTGCGTTTATTTCGCTGGGTGGAACCGAAGCCAACGAAGCGGCGGTTAAGATTTGCCACCAATATACCGGACGACGAAAGATGTTGACGCGCTACAGAACCTATCACGGCGGTACGGCGACTTCCATGTCGCTTTCCTCAGGCGATGCCCGTGGCTGGTTTCAGGTTATGGGCGGCACTGATCTGGTCACCGTTCCCCAGCCCTATTGTTACCGGTGCATGTTTGGGCAAAAGTATCCCGAATGTGATCTGCAGTGCGTGAAGTATATCGATGAAGTGATTGAACTGGAAGGCGGCAGCGAGAAGGTGGCGGGCATCATTTGTGAACCGGTGACCGGGGCCAACGGCCTCATTGTACCGCCGCCGGAGTATTTTCCGCAGCTCAGAGAAATTTGTGATAAGTGGGGCACGCTTTTGATTACCGATGAGGTAATGACCGGTTTTGGCCGCACGGGCAAGTGGTTTGCCGTGGATCACTGGGACGTCGTGCCGGATATTATAACAATGGCCAAGGGGCTTACCAGCGGTTATGTGCCCTTGGGGGCCACGGTGGTACGCAAATCCATCGGCGATCGCTTTAAGGAGCAGTTTTTCAGTCATGGTGCCACTTACGCCGGACATGCCCTTGGCTGTGCGGCCGCACTGGCCGTTATTTCCATCTATCAGGAAGACAATCTCATCGAGAACTCTGCAAAGATGGGCGAATATCTGCTGGAAAAGGCGCTGGAGCTTAAGGATAAGCATGCCTGTGTCGGGGATGTACGCGGTCTTGGTTTGTTTGTGGGTCTGGAATTGGTGAAAAATAAAAAGACGCGTGAGTCCATCATGCCGGTGGCGGCCAAGATTCGTCCGGGAATGAATCCCAAACTGGAAGTGGCCAAGAAGCTGGGCGAATTGGGAATGATGGCCATGGCGGCCAACCCGGGCAATGTCATCGTCATGGCACCGCCGCTGATTATCACCAAAGATGAAATCGATGAAGGTATCGGCATCATGGACCAGGCGCTTGAAGCGGCCGATGTTTATGCTGAAAAATAGATCCTTGTTCTTTTCAATCAGTAAACATCACGCATCGCGATTTTCTGCCGTCCACTTTCAATGTAAACGGCTTATCCAGTTTGATGTGGGCCACATAAGATGTTTCCGTTGCCACCGGCAAGGATATGAGCCAGTTCCAGTCCAGAAAATCTTCTCCGTGTTCGGATATCGAAATATAGTTAATTCCCAATGTTGTGATATTGTGAAAAAAATGAGAGCCCTGGGAAGGGTCGGCCTTTAACTTTGCAAAGGTCGTTTCAACCATGGCGCCCACCCCGCAAATTTCACCCCAGTTTACCGGTATTCCCAGCCAGCGGTCGGCCGAGCCCCATCGCCCCGGGCCGATTAGCAGGTATTTACGTTCTTCCGCCACCAGTTGCGAGTTCATCTTGCCGATCTCCCGGGCAATCTCAACCGTGCAGCCGGGGTCAAAGTCATCCGGCTTCACAAAGAGGATATCGGCAATGTCCGTCTTTGCGGCATTGCCCAGCGCATTGGCGGAATAGCAAAAGGCCCGGGCAATTTCTTCATCCCTTATATCTACTTTCAGATGCTCTGTCCTGGCGGTCATGGGCCTGATTTGGAGCAGGGCGAATTCCGGTTTGCCGCCCTTTTCCGGACACAGATTTACGGAAAACTCTATTTCTACAGGACATCCCATCCCTTGATGGCCCGCCTCTAAGACTGCCGCCAGTATGTCGGCAAGGGGAAATATCCGGTACTTTAGCACCTGGGCAAAAGTGATGACGCGGTATCCCGACATTTGAACGGTGTCCCGAATTTTATGCTCCTCGGGGACGTAAGTGCTTGCAAGCAGTTTTACCGGAGTTTCTTCCGCGGCATCGCTTACTTCCCTTTTTTCCAGGGTAGCGTCTTCATTGACACCGACTTGAGAGCTGCAATCTCCCAGTTTCATAACATAGAAAAAGTTTTGGGCATTTTCCAGGATATCGTCTACGGTGGAACGTTGGGGCAGCAATTGCGGGTATTTGGGACAAAATCGCAGTGTCTTCTCACCCTCCGTTACCATCCTGCCCAGGCCAAGAGCGATATTTACAATTCCATCTTCAGGTTTCATATGAGAGAAGGGGTAGTAATTATGGGATTGGGCCACCCCTGAAATGGCGGGATAAAAATAGTTACCGTACGCTTGTCCGATCAATTGCTGGATAATTACCGCCATCTTTTCGTCCTCCGTGCGGTGACCCACACGCCTGGCAAAGCCCTTGGCTCCCTGAAAATAGGTTGAGGCGTACACACCTTTGATGGCGGCAATGAGATGATCCAGCCTGGCTTCAGGATCCGGGTGGTCGTTGGAAAGCATATAGGTGCAGTAAAGGCCGGCATAGGCTCGAAACTGTGCGTCTTCCAGAAGACCCGAAGAGCGGATGGCCAGAGGATAATGCACCTGTGCGAGATAGGCCCTGAGATCCTCCGCAATATCCTCCGGAAAACGCGCTCTTTGGAAAAAATCCACTATTTCTTTATTAGAGACGTCTGATTTGGAGAGGGCCTTGAGATCATTTGCCTCAATAAAGGTATCAAAGCCTTCAGTGGTAATCACAAGCGTTTTGGGAACCAATAGGTTCACCTGGTCAAATTTTTGGTGGATTTCGGAATTGCGCCGGAGTAAGGTTGAAATGAAGGCCAGCCCCCTGCCTTTTCCGCCCAGAGATCCTTTGCCGATTTTTAGAAAATCCGTATCCGGATCAAAATCGTCGGCATCAAAGTTGACCACCACCCCTTTTTGCCGCAATTTACGCCGGGCGCAAAGGGTGTCAACAAGGTGCTGATGCATCCTTTCCACCTGGCCCCCGAAGTCGGCATCGGTTAAGGGACGCCATTTCGAAGCCAGCAGTATTTCCGAACGGGCGAAAAGCCATCTTGAGAAATCGTTGTGCCGCCAATGGTGGTAAATCGACTCATAAGGGATAGTGGGAAGAATCTTTTCAAGGGCGCGGAAGTTGGAGGCCCGGCCGATCTCACGGCCATCCGGCGTACGAAAAACAAAATCGCCGAATCCGAGCTTTTTAACAAAGAATGAACGAACTTCAGAAAGAAGGGAAGGCGAATTTTTATCGATAAAAGATGCTGGTATCTTAGCGGCTTTTTCCCGGTTTGACGATTCCGAACTGGTAAGCAAAAGAGGGATATCAAACCTTTCTTTCTTTATCTGAGAAAGTAAAGTAATGCCGGCATGGGGGTCTATTTCAAAGTTGTGCGGAAAGCTGACGTCGGAGATAACACCCAAAACGTAGGGTTCGAACTGTTTAAAGAGACTTCGCGCCTCTTCCAAACTTGTAGCGAAAAGTATCTTGGGCCGGGCGCGCATGGTAAGCAACCGGTGTTCTTCGTTAAGCCCCTCCACCATTACTGCCTGGGCCTGTAAAACGATCGCCCGGTAAAGTATCGGCAATAAAACCGAGGTGTAGATAGGAGAGTCCTCCACAAAGAGAATGACTCTCACCCCTGCAATCTGGGTGTCGTGGATCACATTGAGCTGGTCTTCCACATTCTTGATCAGGGCCAACAGAATATCCGTGTTGCCGGACCACACAAAGACCCGGTCAATGTCCTGGGGGTGGGTTTGCCCCGGAACAAAATCCGGTGTCAGGGCGCTGTGGGTCATGAGAATCACCGGAAGGTCCGGACTTTTACTTTTAATTGTTTGTCCCAGGGCAAAGGCATCCATGTCCGCCAGCCGGGGCATGGTGATAACCATGTCAAATTCTTTTGTGTCCAGGGCGGAGAGGGCCTCTTCAGCAGAGGAAACCCAGGTGATCCGTGGCGGTTGGCTAAGATTTAACCCCCGGTACTCATGGATGATTCTTTCCGACAGCCGGCCATCCTCTTCCATGATACAGAAATCATAAAGGCTGGAAACCAGCAAAATTTCCCTGACTTTTTTGGCCATCAACTCGTGGAAAATTTTAAAACTGAAATTCAGGTCATCCGCAAAGTGGTTGATTTCCAGAGCCATTCGAGGCCTCTCCTTTTCGAGGGGATAGCCGGAAATGAAGGCAGCAGTATAGCTGGTGATAAAACACGTAGGGATTTTACACCAATTAGCCTCCAGCTCCGCTTCCAGCCTGTAGGGCTTACCCTCCGGCCTGTAAGCCTACGGGCTGGAAGCGAGGCCGACTTCGTGCTTGTAGAGCTTACAGCTCGGAGAAAGGGTAATGCCTACGCCCAGGAGAGAATGTTGAAATGATAGCTTGTTTGGTCCTCCCACTTTCAGCGGGATCCGGGTTGGGTTATTATTCCAACTTCAACTGTAGATCCCGTATCTGCGCACCGCATCCATTGCAGCCTTCACGTTTTCGGGCGGTGTTGTCGCCCCCAGATTGCAAAGGAGCAAGGCGAAGTGCCCATCCTTGCCTCCGACTTCTAAATAATGCCTGACCCTGTCGGAGACTTCCTGCGGGGTACTCAAAGCAAGAAAAGCTGCACCAACGCCTAGAATTAGCGGCACGTCTTTTTTCTGCGCATATTCTTTATAGAGCGCCGGGCCAAGCGCCTCCACATCGGGATCCTGGCCCTCCAGAAATCCCGGGCAGACCTGGTGCTTGAGATCAAGCATTTCTTGGGGGTCCTTCAAATACTTTTCCCCTACCCAGTTGGGCACATAAACTTCGGGACCGCATATTTCCCGCAGGCGTAGGACATATGGAACGATCCAGTCCCTGATGATATCCGGATTGACAATGGGAAGGGAGCCGGCGGCGTCATCACCCGAGATATTCTTTACATTCGGAAACTCTTTTTTCAAGTGCAGCACCCAGGGAGCCAGCACCTCCTCGACGATGCGGTCAAACAGATTTCGTGCAAAATCAGGATCATCGTAGATGTCCATGATGAGCGGTTCCAGTCCCCTGATATTGGCGGCAAGACTGAAGGGTGCGCAGAACCTAACAGTAATTTCCGCACCGCCGATCAGTTTGCGAAAAATTCTGTTCATTTCCACGACATGGCGGAAACGACCGTCTGAGTCAAAGTCCGGTGTTCTGATTTTTTTCAGATCATCCCGGTTTCGGATCAGGGGCTTTGTGCGGTCGACGTCCGGCATATCAGTATCGCTGTATGTTACCTCCTGCCCCAGGGCCTCCGCTTCAATGTTATAGACGTCGTAATCAAGGACCGGCACATCGATGCCGTATTTTTCCTGAATTTCAAGCGTGCCGGCAGCTAGAATCTCCGGGGTGGTATAAAACTGCCTGGCCGGAATGCCTAGCTCCTTCATGGCGAACTCATGCATCTGGGTCACGACCGGGACCCGGTCGGGGATTCCGGCCATGGCCGCCTCAAACCGCTTGGCGCCTTCTTTAAAAGAAGAATAATCTTTTTCAAGGTTCATCATTATACCCGAAGTCTAACCTGATATGTGATAGTGATAGTCAAAAATACTTCAAACCGCTACGATAGATGATCGGCAAAACAGTTTTATATTGTAACAGGTCAGTCTTCCCATTTTAGAAAAATATCAAGATAAACCCGTTTACCGTTTTCCCACCGAATCATGGAGGGTGTAAATTTACTCTGGTTTTTATAGCCGTCAAAATTTTTGAATCGCACGTGCCCTTCGAGAGCACGATAATCAGTTTTTTTCAATGCATCTTTTATTTTTACCGGATCGAGGGACTGGGCGGCTTCAATGGCCCCGGCGAGCACATGCATGGCATCATAGCCAAAAATGATCGCATAATGCATGGGTTTATTAAAGCTCTTTTTAACCCTTTCTGCAAACTCCGGAGGAACTTTTCCCCACAAGGCGATCGCATAGGTTCCCTCTACAGCGTCCGGGCCGGCCCGCATGAGAAGTTCCATCTCGCCCATTTCTTCAGAACCGATAAATTTTGTTCGCGGCATCATGCCCATCAGTTTGGCCTGGGTAAGGATCACGGCCCCCTCGGAGGCCGTGCCGACATAAAAAAGGATATCCGGATTGGCGTGTTTAATCCGCTGCAGCTGATCCCGGTAGCTGGTGCTTCCCCGTTCAAACGTCTCCCTCACAACGGTTTTTACGTCACGCCATTCCAATTCGTTCATCACAGATTCTGTGAAAAGCTTTCCGTATCCATCATTAATAACGAGAAAACCGGCAGTCCTTGCATCGAACATTTTAAAAATTTTGGGCATGACGGATGGTATCATCATCATCACGGTGGGTCTCATACGGAAATAGAATTCGTGACCTGGCTTGGTGACGCTGTCCACGGCGCATTCGATTGTAATTCCCGGAATCTGATACTGATCACACAGTGGAGCGATAACACTGCAGACGGTGCTGCAGTGGTCTCCGAGAATAGCGACCACTTTATCCTCCGACACCATTTCATGCACGTTGGCGACTCCTTCGTCCGGCGTGCACACACTGTCATATTTATGGATGCGGATTTTGTAAGGCTTGCCGCCTATGGAAATTCCTTTTTTATTGATATCTTCCAGGGCCAAAAGAATACCGCGCCAGCCGTTGTTGCCATATTCGGCGGCTGCGCCGGTAAATGGTGCGGTATACCCGATCCTGATTTCATTGGTTTCGGCGGCAATTCCCATAGACAGCATCGCCGCAAAAATCACCGCTGATGTCAGAAGGACGCCTATTTTTTGGGTAAAATTTCTCATTTTTACATCCCCTAACCCGGACAAGCCGGAACCAAACAGATTTTTGTATTTAGTGGTTCATCTTGTCCGGAAAATTCGAAATCCGAAGCACGCCGGATCTTATAAAATTGGTCGAAACAAATCCTAAATTCCAATGTTACAATGACCAAAACAACAACAGTGTTGGCAACCCGCTGATTTTTTACCGCTTGACAAGCAACACGGGGGTTGCAGACCTTCGTACCACTTTCTCGGAAACAGTTCCGATAAGGGCCCCGACAATGTCGTTTCTACCGTGGGATCCCATGACGATGGCAGAAACATCTTCATCTTTCTCAACCTTCAGTATTTCCGTGACGGGGTGGCCTTTTTCGATCCTGGTGATAACTTCAAAACCGGCTGCCTCCAGTTCGGTCACAAGGGGCACCATCTTCTTTCTCCGTTCTGCCTCCAGTTTTTGTACCGCTGCCTCACAGTCTTCCTCGTAACGTCCATCCTGAAAATAGACGGCTTTGTGAATTGATTCCAGGGAATCTAAGATTCGCTGGTGAATGACGTTCAGCAGAACGATTTTTTGGGCGCCGGCTTTGCGCAACTCTTTAATATATTGCAGGCTCTTGCCGGCGGTATCTGAGAAATCGGTTGGATACAATATTTTGGTAAACACCGGAACCTCCTTTTTTTGTTTAATTTGTGCATAACCAGAGCCCTGGAATTACTTTCCGAAAAACAGATCCGGCAGAAATGTCACCAGAGACGGAATCAGGACCATCAATATCACCACGACAACCAGAATCATCACAAACCAAATGATCTCTTTGCTGTAGGTCAGCGCATCCACGTCGGCCAGGTGGCAGGTAATATAAAATCCCATACCCACCGGCGGCGTAATCATGGCCAGCTGAAGGGTCAGGACCATCACCACCCCGAAGTGGACCGGGTTGATTCCGAGCTTGAGAACCACCGGAAGCAGCAAAGGCCCCATAATCACCAGCAGCGACAGATCCTCCATAATCATGCCCAACAAAATGAGCAAACCGACGATAATAAACATGGTCACCGTCGGGTTGCTGGTTATGGTCATGACCAGCTTCATCAGGTTCTGGGGTACTTGAGCCCGAGATGCCAGGGTGCCCAGGGCTGCGGCGGCGGACATGACAAACAGCAACGCGCCGGTACCTGTACCGACATTGATAAAAATGCGGAACAACCTTTTCAAGCCGAAGGCCCGGTAAAAGACAATTGCCAAAATCATGGCGTAGATGCAAGCGACTGCGGCTGCCTCGGTGGGGGTAAAAACACCGGAGAGAATACCGCCTACCAGAATAAGCGGTGTCAAAAGGGCCGGGCCGGTGGCTGTCAGCTGCTTCCATATGTCCCTCATGGTCGCCCGTGGCGCTTTTGGATAACCTCTTTTTTTAGATAGAAAATAAACCACCAGCATGAGACCGGCCCCCATCATGAAACCGGGGAGGATGCCACCCACCAGCATCCGGCCGACAGAGGTGTTGGTCACCACGGCGCCCACAACCATGCAGATGCTGGGCGGGATGATGGGACCGATAATAGCCGAAGATGCGGTCACTGCGGCGCTGAAGGCCGGGTCATATCCTTCGTCCTTCATGGCTTTAATTTCTACTTTTCCCAAACCGGACGTGTCGGCCAGTCCGGAGCCGGACATGCCGGCGAAGATGATACTGGCCATAATATTGACATGCCCCAATCCTCCGGGGATGTGTCCCACCAGGGATTTGGCAAAGGAGAATATCCGGTCGGTTATTTTAGCTTCGTTCATCAGTTCGGCCGCCAGCATGAAAAAAGGGACAGCCAAAAGGACGTAAGAGTCTGAGGCGGATATCACCCGGGAGGAAAAAGCAAGCAATTCCCGGGATTGCCCCGAGAAGAGGAGGTAATAGATGGTGCTGGATAATATGCCAAAGGCAATCGGCATACCGAAAAAGAAGAAGAAAAACATGGCGATAAAAATATAAATCATGGGGTCACCTCCTCTTCCTTCTCAAAGAAATGTTTAATCATCTCTGCGATCATATAGATGGACATGATGGCACCGTTAAAGGGAAGTGCCGCCCAGGGGTAGTACATGGGAATACCCGTCATGGGGGCAGGTCGGTATCCGGCCAGCAGGGTCACTTTCGCGCTGTAATAAGTCAGAACGATCATGCTGACCGCGGCAGCCGCGGAAATGCATACCTTGATAATTTTACTCATGGATTTATTGACAAACCGGTGGATGGTAAACCCCATGGTGAGATGGGTGACGAGCCGAGTGACGATGCAGGCCCCCGTGAAGGTCATCCATATCAGGAGGAATCGACTCGCTTCCGAGGCCCAATGGGTCGGGTCGTTAAACAGATACCGCCGAAGCACCTCCTGAAATGTAATGCATACCAACACCAGAAACAAAATACCCATCAGGTATTCCATCAAGGCGTTTATGGCATCGAGTATTTTATCGGAAATCTGGATGATATTCATCTTAAGTCTCCCGCTCTTTACTTACGGTGAGGGTAGCATGTGGCCCCTCAATTCCGGGCCCCATGTAAATTGTGACATTCCGCCGGAAACCCCTGGTTTCCGGCAGAATACTCCAGACTGAATAGTTAAAACAAACACATCAGCGATCCTATGTCCTAGTATTGTTTTTTCATAATTTTCCAATACACATCAAGGGCGTCCTTGTTTCCTCCGAGGATTTCTTCAATGTTATCCTGGATCGCCTTCTTGAAACCGGATGTGTCGGTGTCGATGAACTCGATCCCCCTATTTTTCAGTTCGGCGATGACGCCGCCCAACCGTTTCTCCACCTCGGCGGCACCCTTTTCGCTGGCGACTTTGGTGGCTCTTTTAAACACCTCTTTTTCCTTATCCGTCAGCCTGCTCCAGAATGCCATGCTCGTGTTATAGGAGATCATGTTGTAGAGGTTGTTGGTCATATTGACGTATTTTATGGCTTCGTAGAATTTTTCGTCATACATATCCAGGATGGGGTTGTCGACGGAATCGAGAACACCGGTTTGAAGACTGGTATAAATTTCACCCCAGTCCATGGATGTCGGCTTGGCGCCATAGGCTTTCCAACAACCGACCAGGGGAGCCATCTGGGCCACCCGGTTGATCACGCCCTTGGCGTCGGCAACGGACCGCATCGGTTTGTTGCTGAATTGGTTGTATACACTGCCGGCCCGCATGTTGCCGATATTGGTGATGCCGTTTCTCTTGATCATTTTTTCGTTCATTTTGGCAAACGTTTCCGAATTCATGAATTTTTCATACTCATCCACGGAGTCGAATTTGTAGTGCACGGCAAATACCTTATACTCGGGTACCAGGTCGGCCATAGTGCTGATAAACTCCGTGTAAATATCAACGGTACCCAGGGTCATGCCCTGGACCAGGGCCAGGGTGCCTCCCAGTTGGCCGGCCGGGTATACTTCAACCGTCCAGTCGGGAAGCTCTTTTTCCACGGCTTCTTTAAAGGCCAGGGCGCCGAATTGAAAAATCGATGCCGGTGAATTGACGTGTCCCAGTTTGACGATCTTTTGCCCTGCAAATGACGGTGCAGATATGCCGATCGCCAAAACCAAACTTAAAAAAAGTATCAATGCAGTTTTTTTCATGATTTTCTCCTTTTTTGTTTAAAACTTTCATGATGCTGCCAATAATATGATAATGCAAAGATGTGTGCCTCTCTCACCTCCTTTCATGTTTTCACCATCACCATGAAGATAGCGATGACGCCACCCACGCTCTGTAGCACAATTTATTAAGTCGCCACACAGCTGCGGACGTCTTTTTTCTCTGGTGCCGTTTTGAACGTTTCACCTTCTTCAGCGGCAAAACGTCCGATAGGGGGTGCAAAGCGGATGGTAGCAATCTTGTTCTGGGTAAAAAAATCAATGCTGTCTCGGCCCTGGACCTTGTCAGTGCCCAAGTGGGAGTCCTTAATCCCGCCGAAAGGCAGGTAGGGATGAGGGGCGCAAATGCCTACATTAACGCCCACCATGCCCACATCGGCTTCGGAGATGAATTTTTCCGTATAATACAGGTTTTGCGTGAAAATACAGGCACCGTTACCAAACTCCTGCTTGCTGATCAGCTCCAGAGCGTCCTCAATGCCGCTGATCTTCATTACGGACACTACCGGGCCGAATATTTCCTCCTGGGCGATGGTGCGGCAAGGTGTTACATCGGTAAAAATCGTCGGCCCGACAAAGTAACCGTTTTGGTTCTTTTCCGGTAATTGGGGGTTACGGCCGTCCAACACTAGTTTTGAGCCTCCTTCGATACCGATTTCAATATATTTTTCGATTTTTTGCTTGGCGGCAGCGGAGATCACCGGCCCCATATAAACATCCGGATCCATGGCATCCCCCACAACAACGCCATGGGAGGCTTCAATCATTTTTTCGATCATCTGATCATATATCTCGGGGACCAGTGCTACGACAGACCCTGCCAGGCAGCGCTGTCCGGCCGAACCGTAACAGGATATGATAAAATTTTCGATGAAGACATCCGTTTGAACATCTTCCATGGCCACTAGATAATTTTTGGCGCCCCCCAGGAGCATGGTCCGCTTACCGCCCCGGCCGCAACCTTCGGCGATCTTTTTAGCTGTCGGTGTCGACCCCACAAGACACACGCCGGAAATTTTCGGATGTTCGTACCATACCTGCGGAACTGTCCGGTTGCCGTGAATGATATTTACGACCCCCTTGGGTAACCCGATGTCGTTGAAAATATCGCCCATTTTCTGCATGAAATACGGTGACTGGGTCGAAGGTTTAAAAACAAAGGTATTACCCACGCCGATGGCGGATGGAATAAACCAGCCAAAAACCAACGCTGGAAAATTAAATGGCGCAATCCCGCCGAAAACCCCGAGAGGCTGGCGAATCACCCGTCCATTGATGTTACCGGCAATCCCCTCCAAGGTTTCCCCCTGGATCAAGGTCGGTATGCCGCAGGCCGTCTCCAGGATTTCGATGACCCGCTGAACTTCCCCCCGTGCTTCGCTAATGTGTTTGGCCTGGTCCACGGCAATGGCCACCGCCAGTTCCTCGGTCCGATCCTGCATGGCTTTGCGCATATCAAAAATAAACCTGATGCGTTTGGAAACCGCCAGGTGGCGCCAGGAATCATATGCTGCATAGGACGACTCCACGGCCGCCGCCGATGTTTCCGGCGTGGACAGCGGTACTTCGCCGATCTGCTCCCCGGTGGAAGGATTGTATAAAGGGACATATTCCACACCGGTCTCCTCGATCCATTCGCCGTTTATAAAGTTTTTAATCCGAATAAAATCCATTTGATTGCTCATTACACTCCTCCTTAAAGTTGGTTATCAAAATATATCAATCAAACAGTTCAAAAAATATGCCAGATAAAGTTATCTTGCATCAGATCAATTTTTTACTGTTATAATAAATAGTTGTGGATAGGAAATAAATGAAATGATAACTAAATAGGATGGAATGAGACCGGACGGGTTACAAAGTGTAACATGGCGGGTAAAGGGTATCAGGAATTCGGAAGTTGGAAGGTGGAATGCGGAAAATAAGAAAAGGCGCCAGGGCGTAAGCATGCGATCTAATCTGATTCTTATCGTCCTCGTCCTCGTGAATCAGAATTTTATAGGGAACGAGGGACGAGGACGATGGCAGCAGCTGTCGCTCCTTGCTCAAAGAGCTAAGGTGGCTCATCTGATCTCCGTCATCTGTACTCTGAAACCGCTTGTGGAACTTCATGAAAAGACGAATTTATGAGCCAAGGTACCTGTTGGTACAATTTGTAACAGGTTTACAGTCTGTCCCGGTTAATTTAGGGAGATCTTGCAGCTTTTTATTTTACGGTAAAGGCTCTGCCGGCTTATTCCCAGAAGGCGTGCGGCCTCTGTCCGGTTCCAGTGCGTCTTCTCTAAGGCCTGCAAAACGGCCCGGCAGTCATCGGCATTTTCCTTTCCGAAATGGAAAACCCCTAGTTCGGCCGGCAGATGATCAACACCAATAGTACTTTGATGACAAAGGATGAATGCATGTTCCAACGCATGCTCCAGTTCCCTGACATTCCCCGGCCAGGAATATTTAAAAAATATTTTGTAAACATCGTCGGAAATTGCTGTAATTTTTTTGTTTAACTTTTTATTGAACTTTTTAAGGAAATGTTGCACCAAAAGTGGTATATCTTCCCGCCGATTTCTAAGCGGCGGCAGGTTCAACTCCATCACTTTTAAGCGATAATAAAAATCTTCCCGAAATCTGCCGAGCTTTATCTCTTCACGCAGATTTTTGCTGGTGGCAGCCAAAACCCGCACATCCACTTTGACGGGGGTTGAATCCCCAACGCGTTCAAACTCCATTTCCTGAAGAACTCTCAGCAGCCGCAACTGCATTCTGGCAGGCATATCACCAATTTCATCCAGGAAAATTGTTCCGCCGTCGGCTCTTTGAAAACGGCCTACTTTATCGTTCACCGCTCCGGAAAAGGCGCCTTTAACGTGTCCGAAGAGTTCACTTTCAAGCAGGCTCTCCGACAAAGCCGCCACGTTCACTTTCACCAGGGGCCTGTCTTCAATTGAGCCTCTATAATGGAGCGCTTCGGCGACCAACTCTTTGCCGGTTCCGGTTTCACCGGTAATCAGGACAGTGGTCTTTACATCTGCAAGATCTTCTATGAGAGCATAGATCTCCTGCATTTTGACACTCTTGCCGATGATGTTATGAAGTTGGTGACGTTCTCTCAGGTTGCGCTCCAGATCTGTCAGACGGGTTTCGTCTCTGATAACCAAAACCCCACCGGAAAATGCCCCCTGGTGGTTTAAAAGAGGGTATGTATTCAGGTTTACAACCTGCCCCGGCTGTTGCTTACAGTTACATTCCAGCCGATGAATTTCCATGGATCGTTTTTCGAGAACGGTTTTTTCAAGGACTTCGATACACCTGCCGCAGCACTGTTTTGTCAGAGAATTCAAAGGCTTTCCGATTACCTCCCCTCGGACAAATCCGCAAATATCGGTTGCGGCGTCATTGATTTCGACGATCGATAAATCCTTATCCACCGTGATGATGGCATCTTTGACACTTTTAAAAATGGCTTCCAGATTCAAACGGTATTTTTCTTTTTCCTCTACAAGCGCCTTATGCCGTAAAGCCGCTTTGGCAATGCGCAACAGGGTGTCCTGCAGTACGGGTTTGGGCAGATAGTCAAAGGCGCCCAACCGAACGGCTTCTGAAGCCGTTTCAATCGTCGGAACTCCGGTGATCATCACAACCGGACACTGAGGATTTCTTTTTTTAACCTGCCGCAATATATCAATTCCGGTTTTACCTTTAAGAACAATGTCGGCGAATATCAGATCAAATTCCGCATTATTCATGGCGACTATTGCTTCATCGTAGTCCCCGGCGGTCACCACCTCATATCCTTCAGCCAAAAGAAATCTTTCCAGTGTAAAACACAGGTTTACCTCATCATCGACAATCAGAATCCTTGCTTTCATTTTTTTCTCCTGCCGGAAGGTCGATAATGACCCGGGTATACTCTCCTTCGTTGCTTTCAATTTTCAGCTTGCCGCCGTGATCGCTGATAATGCCGTGGCCGATACTTAATCCCAGACCGGTGCCGACACCGGCGGGTTTTGTTGTGAAAAAAGGGTCCAGGATATTTTCCATGATCTCGATGGGGATGCCGATGCCCCGGTCTCGAAACGTTACACGTATCCACGGGCGATCGTCATCGGTCACCGTTTCAGCCAGGATTTCAAGGATCTTGCTTTCATGCCCGCCAGGGTATTTCCGGTTAAGGGCATAGCGCGCATTGTTGATGATATTCAAAAAAACCTGTTGAATCTGCTGCATGTGTCCGATGAGAAACGGCAGGTCCTTTGGGACCTGTAATTTTAGATCAATCCCGTCCTTTTGCACCTGGGCTTCGGTCAGGGCAAGGGTCTCGGTCATTATTTCACTAATGTTTACGGGATTTTTCAGGCCTTTTCTGGCCCGCGCAAAGGCCAGAAGGCTTCCCACGATGCCCGCGATACGATTCCCTTCCTTTATGATCCGGCCGGCGACATCGTTTTCCAGGCTTTCAGTAGCGCATTCATTGATCAGTACCTGGGCAAGATTAATCACGCTGTTGATGGGGTTGTTGATCTCGTGCGCTACCCCGGCAGCCAGCTCGCCGATGGACGCTAGGTGAGCCGCCCGCATGGATTCTGCCTGGAGAGCTTTTAGTTCGGTTTCATCACTGTAAACCGTCACGATTTCCCCGGAAGGCAACTTGTATACAAAACTGCCCCGCCATACGGCAATCCTGTTGTCTTTGTAGAGGGCCACCGGGTGGTGCTCCGGCCGGCCGGTCGCCCACACTCTCTGAAGCACCTCGAACAGCCCGAAAGCCTTCAATTCTGGAAAAATGTCCAGGACACTCCGGCCGATCACGTCCTCTTTTTTGATCTTGTTGATCTGCTCCCCGGATTTATTTAGTTCCATAAATACGAAATTTTGCCCGTCGTCAACGGCCCTAAACACGGCCACCCCGTTTTTGGTGTTTTCCATGATCTGCCGATAGCGGTTCTCACTCTCCTGGATGGCCTTTTCCGCCATCTGGTGCTCAATAACCTTACGTTTCAATGCCGCGGTTTTATCTTCAACCCGTTGCCGGAGGGTCCTGTTCCAGGTCAGGATGCCGACGGCAAACAGTAGAACAGCCCCGAATCCTACGCCGACACTGATCCAGAACTTTTTGCTTTTCAGCAGGGAATCCTGCCGGAGTGTGATCCATTTTCTGTAGATTTTTTGTTTTTCGTCCGGGGTTATCAGAGCCAGTCCTTTTTCCATAATGCTGTTGAGTTCCCAATTACCTTTGCGGGGAGCGAAAGCCAATCTGTAGATAAACCCGGATTCTCCGGCCAAGCGGAGGTTCGTAATCTTATCCTTCTCAATATTGTACGAGGCAGTGGCGATATTTGCCACCAGGGCATCCACCATGCCAAATGAAACCTTCCTCAAACCGGTCTGAACATCCGGCACAAGATCCAGATCCATGTCCGGATAGATATTGTTGATATAATCGTGGGCGGCATATCTGTAAACCACGGCCACCTTCATTCCCTTGAGATCCTCCATAGTGAGATTTTGAGTGACTTTTGGTCTGACAATGATTACCGCCGGCAGTTCGATGAAGGAACTTGTAAACCGCAAATATTTTTCACGTTGCGGTGTGCGGGAGGCCGCCGTCACCAAATCTATTTGCAGGGTTTTTGCTTTTTCAAGAACCTGCTCCCAATTTTTTAAGCGAACGATCTTAAACCGAATTCCCAGCTTTTTCTCAATGAGTGCCACGAAATCTGCAGCAATTCCCCGGTAATGACCTTTTTCATCATAGTACTCAAACGGCGGAAAATCAGGATCCGGAGCAGCTACGATGACGGGATGCGCAGCTAGCCAATCTTTTTCCTGCTTGGTAAACTGAATGGATGTACCCCCGCCAGCCCAACTTTCACCCGCAAATACGGGAGTTAACATTGCCAGGCTCAGTGCAAAGATCCAAAGAATGGGCTTTATTTTTGGGGGGAGCATTGGTTTTCCTTATAGACTTGGCGGTAAATCTCTTTGTTGCTCTTTTATACAGGACAACAGATTTAATGTCAAAAAATCACTATTTTTGACATCGTCAAATAATTGATTGGAAAATGGTTGATTAGGAAAATAAAGAAAGTCCCTGCCGCATGCAGTCGGGGTGCCTTTATGAGTAATAATTCCTTGACAGTTACGTTGGAAACTGATGTATTAGATATCAATCCACTTGGATTTCTAAAAAACATAACCCTGATAGTGTGATAAAGCTAACTGTCAGTGGGGTTTGCTTTTAATTCATAAAATAAGGTAATTGAACATAACGAAAAACTTAAAGATATGCTGAATACGAAATCTTTACGCGAA
>JAIVWA010000018.1:0-16686 GCA_049190255.1 Gammaproteobacteria bacterium
GAACCACGATGATCATTTCGCTGCCGCTTTGTAAGCAGGAACAAACTTAGGCGCAAGTAGGTGTCAGGTGTCAGCCCAGCCGCTGGCCAAAAAAACGGCCAGTCTAATCGAAAAAGTAACTTTGTCCTTGGCTAGTTTCATATGTCGGGTTAACAAAAAAGTTCAATCTTTTCACCGTTCAGGGTTGCAGTTTTAAACGCTTAACGGCGGGAGATTTTCAACCTCTGAACCCTTGAACTTTGAACCTCTGAATTCTGACACTTGGTAACCTTAATATAGATACTTAATATTTTAACCCAGAAAGCAGGGAAGCCGGAGAAGATAAATACTATGAATTCCAACAATCTACCCAAACGTCTATTGGTTATCGATGACGAGGCCAACATGCGCCATATGCTCTCCACGGTGCTTAAAAAGGCGAACTATTCAGTCGATACGGCCGCGGATGGATCCGAAGGTTTGCAGATGATCGAACAAGGGCAATATGATTTTGTCCTCTGTGATATAAAAATGCCCAAGATGAACGGAATGGAATTTCTAAAATCATCTCGTGATAAAATCGGCTGCAGCACCGTAATTATGATGTCCGCATACGGCAGTATTGATACGGCTATTGAAGCCATGAAACTCGGTGCCTATGATTACATCTCAAAGCCCTTTAAAACCGATGAGGTTTATCTGACTTTGAAAAAGGCCGAAGAACGAGAAAGTTTAAAAAAAGAAAACCGGTTATTAAAGGAGCGGATTCAAAAGATTGAGGGGGATTATCAATTCGGCAACATGGTGACCAAGAGCAAGGCCATGCAATCGATATTCGAATTGGCCGATAAAGCAGCTCAGTACAAGACAACCGTACTGATACTGGGCGACAGCGGCACCGGAAAGGAGTTGATTGCCAGAGGCATCCACTACAGCAGTGACAGAGCGAAAAAGGCCCTTGTGCCTGTCAATTGCGGCGGAATACCCGCAAATCTCCTTGAAAGCGAGTTCTTCGGTCATAAGAAAGGCGCGTTTACCGGTGCGGATCGCAACAAAAAGGGTTTATTTCAAGAGGCTGAAGGGGGGACAATTTTCCTGGATGAAATAGGCGAATTGCCGCTCCCTTTGCAGGTGAAACTTCTCAGAGTATTGCAGGACAAGGAGGTTCGGCCGGTCGGCGATTCTAAGTCAATGAACATTGATGTTCGGGTTGTCGCGGCAACCGCCAAGAACCTGGAAGAAGAAGTTGAAAAGGGGACATTTCGCCAGGACCTCTATTACCGCTTAAATGTCATGACCATAAAACTTCCCCCGCTGAACCAACGCACCGAAGATATTCCTCTTTTGTGTAAGCATTTTATCAATCAATTTAATCAGCGCCTCGACAAAGATATATCCGGACTGGCACCGGAAGCGATGTCGCGGCTGCTGGAATATCCCTGGCCTGGAAATGTGCGGGAGTTGGAAAATGGTATCGAGAGAGCCATGGTGATCGCCGATGCTTCGCTGCTTTTACCCGAGCATTTTCCAGCCGATATGATGCAAAACAATGGGCCTAAACCATCAGACGACATTTTTTACGGGTTTTCCCTCAAAGATGCCCAGAAAATTATGGAAAAAAAGTTTATCACCCGGGCACTTGAGGAAACTGAGGGCAATCGCACCCGAGCCGCCAAACTGCTGGAAATCAGTCATCCTTCGCTATTAACTAAAATTAAAGCCTATAATATTGATTTGTAGTAGAGAGGGTTGGCCGGTTGAGCCCGTTGGCCCGTTGGCCGGTTGAGCCCGTTGGCCGGTTGAGCCCGTTGGCCGGTTGAGCCCGTTATCCCGTTGGCCGGTAAAATATAGTCAGAAATATTACGTGGATTACAGTAAACCGGCTAACCGGCAAACTGATAAAAAAAATCCCGGAATATATTATTCCAGGATTTCGGGACTCACACATAGTTTGGTGATTGAACGGCCGGCAGCGGTTTGGTTGTATTCCGCCGCCGGCATTTCTTATTAGCAGGGTCCACCCGGCCAAGCGTTGGAAATTGATGGTTAGAAGTCTTGATCCGAGTAGTCTACGCCATTGATTTTACTTCTTAATTTCCCAGAACACTTAAAAGTGATGACTCTTCGCTCTCTGAGTATTAAGTCTTGACCGGTGGCGGGGTTACGTCCTCGGCGTTGGCTTTTATTTTTGACGCAGAATTTGCCAAATCCTGAAATCAGGACATCTTGGCTTTTTTCCAGTGTATCCTTAATGATTTCGAGCAATGCTTCAATGATGTCGACTGATTTTTTTTTGGTGAAACCGAGTTCGTGAACCGCCGTAACAATATCACTTTTGGTCAAAGCCATAGCGCCTCCTCCAATAAGACTGGTATTCCTAGCCGTCTAATATGAAAAACCTTGGTTGATAAAATTTTTATAAATAATCTTAGTGGGTTGTCTATAACCTAACCTGGATCCGCCGAAGGCGGAAAACCAAAAAGGATAAAACATAATGCAAAAAAATAACAATTAAGAAATAGTATTCCCCTCACATTGAGGTCGCGCTTCCTCTTGCTTGGGCGGCATAACTGTTTCCACCTTCATCATGATGCTGTCGACGCTTTTCATAATCTCATCAATCTCAGTTTTTAATTTCAAATCATCAGGATCCGTCATTCGGTCATCTCCATTTAGAAATAATATTGAACCAGCAGTTCGATTTTTTTTAGCCGTGATATTCGTCCGGCCAAATTGTAACGGCTCCCGTTTTCGACACGAGTTTGTGGAAGTCAATCTTTTCGAACACCCTGTAACTATTAAGAATATATGGATTCTGAATTTTTGTCAAGCAACTTATAAAAAAATATTGTATATTCACGTATTCGTCCGATTGGATCTTGAATCCGCAATTTTTTTTTAATATATAGACGAATAGAATAAAAAAGGGTTTCCAACAATTATTGGAAACCCCTCAACCTTCAATGGAGCCGACGTGCGGAATCGAACCGCAGACCTGCTGATTACGAATCAGCTGCTCTACCAACTGAGCTACGTCGGCCTGTAAATTATATAACCGTTCAAACGGTTCAGATTTGACGTTAACCCTGAACCTCTGAACCCTTTTATCGCTCTTCAGATACTGGAGTTATGGTGCAAAATCAAGAATTAATTTTACATGGAAACCTTTTTGATCGACTTCCGGAAAGGGATCGCGCTGTCGATTGTGTCGGCCTTGCAGGCTCTGAAAAAGCCCTTCTGATATCAAAGCTTTATCTGCAACACAGACTACCCAGCCTGGTGGTCGTATCTTCTGTCAGGGAAGCAGAACGTCTGATAGAAGACCTGCGGTTTTTTACCGATAAACATGAAGTTCCTATCCTGTTTTTTCCGCCCTACAATATATTACCGTTTAAATTTCTTTCCTATCATAATGAAACGGCCGGTCATCGAATCCGTGTTCTTCACCAATTGATGGAAGCCTCAACCCCTTCAATTGTAGTGACAACGGTTGATGCCTTGTTGCAAAAACTCATACCCCGGCAGGAAATTGGCCGCTATGCCGAACTTGTAATTGCCGGAGAGGAGATTGATCGCGATGGCTTGATTTCCAAATTAATGACCGGCGGTTATTCAAAGACTGCTGTGGTTGAAGAATTTGGTGATTTTAGTGTTCGAGGAGGCATTATCGATGTTTTTTCGCCTTTATACGATAGTCCCCTAAGAATTGAGTTTTTTGGAGATCTGGTCGAATCCCTGAGATTTTTTTCGGCCTCCAGTCAACGCAAAATCAAAGATATCGATGAGGCCGTCATACTGCCTGCCAGGGAATTAATACTGAATAAAAGTTTTATTCCACATATTATCAGTAGGATAAGAGCTTTAGCGAACGAGCTGGATGTCCCGCTATCCCATGCCAGAAAAATTATTGATACCATCAGACACGAGGGGGATGTGCCCGGGCTCGAAAGCCTGATATCTTTGTTCTATCCCCATCTCGATACCTTGTTTGACTATATTCCGGAACAATCTCTGATTGTTACCGTCAATCCTGATGAACTGGAAAAAGTTGTCCTGGAAACAGAAGAACGTATAATTAGCAATTATAATTCTTCCCGGGATGAAAAAAAGCTTTGTGTAGAACCCCAGCAGCTATATTTGAAATGGTCTCAGGCGGTGGCGGCTATATCAGAAAGAAAGCCGCTGAATTTTAAGATGCTCGATATTTTAAAAAGCAATGATCACCACCAGGTCCCGCCCTACCAGTTCCATGGGGGGGTTGAAAATAATACCGGCCTGAGTTTGGCTCTGAAAAATTATGGGGAAAAAGAGCAGCTCCTCCGACCGCTGGTTGAATGGTTGCGGGACAAACAACAATCCGGATACGCGACCCTCCTTACTTGCCGGAATCGATCCCAGGCTGACAGACTCAATTCTCTACTTGTTCCCTATGGTGTTCAGTTGACGGCCGTGAATGGATTTTCAGAAATTAAAAGCAATTCGGGTCAGCTTTACATCTGCATCGGACAGGTTTCCAGCGGGTTTGTGTGGCCGGCAGAATATCTTGCCCTGGTAACTCATGATGAGATTTTCGGTGTTCGACATCAGCGCCGGAAACGCACCCAAACAAGACCGCGCACTCAGATGCTCGATCTTCAGGAACTGAAAAAAGATGATCTCATTGTTCACAACGATCACGGAATTGGACAGTATGGCGATCTGGTAAAAATGAACATCGACGGGTTCACCAACGATTTTCTGATCATCATCTACAAGGGCGGAGATAAACTCTATTTGCCGGTTGATCGCATGAGTGTGGTGCAGAAATACATGGGTGTGGAAGGCATCGTACCGGTCCTGGACACCCTGGGCGGCAAATCCTGGGATCGGGTGAAATCACGAATAAAAAAATCGGCGGAAAAAATAGCCGGGGAACTCCTCAAGCTTTATGCCCGGCGAAAGGTGGAAAAAGGTTATTCTTTTTCTCCGGCGGATAATTATGTCAGAGATTTTGAAGCCGGATTCCCCTACGAAGAAACTACCGATCAGCTCAAGGCCATAGAGGATGTCATTGAGGATATGCAGAAACCGACCCCGATGGACCGGCTGGTGTGCGGTGATGTCGGCTATGGCAAGACCGAGGTTGCCCTGCGGGCATCTTTTCTGGCCGTAAATGACGGCAAGCAGGCTGCCATGCTGGTTCCGACCACCATTCTTGCCGAACAGCATTACGAAACCTTTCGCAAACGCTTCAAGCGCTATCCGGTCAATGTTGCCTGTTTAAGTCGCTTCCGTTCCCCGCGCGTGCAGCGTGCGATTATTGATGACCTCAAAGCAGGCAAGATCGATATCGTCATCGGCACCCATCGGCTGGTGCAAAAGGATGTCAAATTTAACGATTTAGGTCTTTTGATATTGGATGAGGAGCAACGCTTTGGCGTCAAACACAAAGAGAAGCTCAAGAAATTCAGAAGCACGGTGGACGTGCTGGCTTTAACGGCGACGCCCATCCCCCGAACCCTGCATTTATCTCTGGTGGGGGTTCGTGACATCAGCATCATTTCGACACCGCCTGAATTTCGCAAATCGATTATGACTTATATCTTAGAATTTGATGATGCGGTTATCGCCGATGCCATCAACAAGGAATTGAGGCGTCAGGGACAAATTTTCTTTGTTCACAACAATATCCAGAGCATTGACAGAGTCGCCGGCAAATTACAGCGGTTGGTGCCCGAAGTCCGCCTGGCAACTGCCCACGGGCGAATGGATGAGGCTGAGCTGGAACAGGTTATGTTTTTGTTTATGAACAAGGAAATTGACATGTTGGTTTGTACCACTATTATTGAATCCGGCCTTGATATCGCATCTGCCAACACGATCATCGTCAACCGGGCAGATCGATTCGGACTGTCGCAGATGTATCAGTTGCGCGGTCGTGTTGGACGCGCCGATGAACAGGCCTATGCCTACCTGCTTATTCCACATGAAAGCCTGTTGGGCAGGGATGCCCAAAAAAGGCTGAAAGTATTAATGGAACATAGTGATCTGGGGGCAGGCTTTCAAATCGCTATGAGTGATTTAAAAATCCGGGGAGGGGGAACTATCCTGGGTGCTTCACAGTCCGGACATATCGCCGCCGTTGGCTACGACATGTTTTTAAAATTGATGGAAAATGCGGTCGGCGAATTAAAGGGAGAAAAGACCCTGGAGCCTCTGGAGCCGGAAATAAACGTGGGCTTGTCGACTTTTTTAGCGGAATCTTATATACCGGACATCGATCAACGTATGTCGGCCTATCGTCGACTTGCGAAGATGACGGAGCTTCAACAATTAGCAGATTTTAAAGCCGAGCTACTCGATCGTTTCGGTCCGCTGCCGGAAGAGGCGGCCAATCTGTTATTAAAAATCATGCTGAAAGTGTTGGCTAAAAAAGCCGGTGTTTCCCGACTTGATCTAGTGGGCCAGAATTTAATCCTATATTTTTCGGAATCCCATCAGCGCAACCCCTCCGCCCTGGTGGATATGATAGTGGCTACGCCGAATAACTTTTACCTATCACCGGAACACGTGCTTAAAACGAAATTGGTTTCGCGCAGATTGAACAGCCAGCTGGCTCAGGCTAAAAACCTCTTGAAAGAAATTGCGCAACGTGTTAACGCTTAATGGTTTAGGGGTATGCTTTTATTGGTTATAGTTCACTAACCCGGATCCGGCGGAGAATTGAATATTGTAGATTGAAGATTGAAGATTTGTGGAAGTCGCTGCGCTCCGTCCTTTTTATAATCGAAAGAATACCACGCCCGCCATGCGAGCCGCCATTCGGCCCGAGCTCATGACCGTGAGCAAGGCGAGGCGGGCGGGCCTTAAATATTCAATTATTTGAAATAGCCCAATAATCCGCCTGAGGCGGACTATGCAACTAACAATATAGCGTTTTGCCTCCCGCGGATGCGAAACTGGACGCCTACAGCCATGATGAAAATCCTGTTTAGAGCAATTAACCTGGTCGGGCTGCTGCTTCTTTTTTTCCAATTGTCAGGATGCGAGCAGAAGGCCTCTGATTATGGGAACGAAGTTCTGCTGCGTGTTGGCGACAGGGTTGTGACGGTCCTTGACTTCAAGGAAGCATTTGAAATTTCCAAAACCGCTTATGCTCATAATATTCGGCAACAGGCCGAGGATTTACGCGAGGCCCAGATTCGCCTCCTGAACCAGTTGGTCGTTGAGATGGTCATACTTGAAAGGGCGCAAGAGCTTGAAATCAGTGTCAGTGATGATGAACTCCAAAAAGCCGTCTCCGAGATAAAAAGTGATTATCCTGAGGGGGAGTTTGAGCAAACACTGATAGAGTCTGCCGTTTCCTATGATTCCTGGCGGGATCAATTGAAGACCCGTTTGACCATGGAGAAGGTGATTGATGCGGAACTTAAGAACCGCATCACCATATCGGCCGAGGATATCGCCCAACATTACAAAAAGAATTATAAGGACCAGGAGATTGAACCCGATTCGGCCCAATCATCGCAAGATATTAATGAAGCCATTGTTATGCAATTGCGTCGAGAAAAAGCAGAACAGGCCTATAATGCCTGGATTGAAGACTTGAAAGCAAAATATGTTATCGAGATAAACAGCGAACAATGGGATGAAATTACAAGTCCCATAAAAATAGAAGCAAATGAAACCGATGCTGGTAATCCGAAAAGCGAATAGCTGCCGGCCAAAGACATCACCCGGTTTGATATTTGCGCTGCTGGTCGCCTGTATGGCCATAGGCCTAACGTCATCCCGGACTCTGGAAGCGCAAGAAACTGAAGTGGTCGATCGCATCGTTGCGGTGGTCAATAACGAAATTATCACCCTGTATGATCTAAATCGGGCTTTCGCACCTTATGCCGGCAACATCCGGGCCTTAAAATATCCTCCGGAAAAGGAGCGACAAACGCTTTTTCAGGTACGCCAGGATATTCTCGACCAACTCATTGACAGCATGCTGGCTGATCAGCAAGGCAAGCGGGGTCAAATTACGGTTAGCCAGAAAGAGATAGACAATACTATCGAACGATTGAAGGAGTCGCGCCAATTTACCGATGAGCAACTTCGGCAGGGCCTCGCAAGCCAGGGGATGACCATGGAGGAATATCGTAAAGAGGTCGAAGAACAGTTAATGCGAACCAAACTGGTCAACCGGGAAGTAAAATCTAAAATCGTGATTACCCAAGAGGATATAAAAGAATATTACGAAAGCCATCGGGAGCAGTACGCCGGTGAAAAGAAATATCACCTTTGGAATTTATTTATTAAAGTATCTTCCGACAGCGACGACTCGGAAAGAAGCGTGGCTCGGAATTTAATGGAAGCAAACCTTGTAAAATTAAAACAGGGCCAGTCCTTTGAATCCTTGATAGATGGACTGAAGAATTCCCCTTCCGCTGTGCAGGGTACCGACTTGGGATTGTACCGGCTGGAAGAATTATCGGAGCAACTGCGACAGGTTGTTAAAAACATGAAAGCGGGCGAGTTTTCGGCCCTGCTGGACAGCAATTTTGGTTACCAGATTATTTACATTCAGAATGTTGAAGAAACTCAGGCCAAACCACTGGAGGCAGTTGAATCAGAAGTTGAAGAGAAGCTCTACGCCGAATCCGTGGACAACAAATATCAGGAATGGCTTGAACAACTTCGAGCCCGATCGCACATTAAGATCATTAACTAACCTGAGCCGGACACGCCGGCAAATGCCTAAAGTGCATTTTAGGCATTTCATAGAGAAACTATTGTTTTGCCATAAAAAATGAAGCACAAATTTTAATAGACTTGGTATTTAGCCATGAAATCAGATCCGGACTCTCTATCATTCGGGCGCTATCTTCAAGCCATTAGATTGGAAAAGAAGATCAGTCTGGAAAAAGTTTCGTCCCAAACCCGTATCGGGCGGTCAAATCTCCTGCTCATTGAGCAGGAAGACCACGAAAATTTACCGGCGGAGGTCTTTGTAAAGGGCTTTTTGCGTTCGTACGCAGATGCTATTGGGGCGGATGGTGATGAGGCGGTTCGCCGTTATGAATCACGACTTGAGGTCGTGCAGAAAATAGTCGTATCCGATAACTTCATCGGCAAGTCGGTCCCCAAAATGTGGTGGAAGCTGCTGATGTCCATTGTGCTGCTTCTGATCCTGATTGTGTTGTCCATTTTCGGTGTTGCTTTTTTCCACAATCAAGCGGACACAAATAAACCGCTTGAGCAAAAGGCGCCTGAAGAAAAAGCGCAACCGGCAGTGTCTCGGAAGGATCCGCAAGGTAATTCGGGTGCCATGACCGGCCATGCGGCTGTGGATAAGTTGTTGCTGAAGGTCACCGCGCTGGAGGATACCTGGTTAAAGGTTATCATTGATGAAAAGGATTCCACTGAATACAGTCTGAGCTCCGGAGATAATTTGGATCTGGAAGCCCACTCCGGTTATAACCTGCTAATCGGCAATTCCGGAGGCTTGAAAATAACACTTAATGATAAACCTGTACCAATTCCCGGAAAAAGCGGGGAGGTAGTGACGATACATTTACCGTAGAAGAGTAAATCGATTAGGTGCCTTAAGAAAGGATCATTGCCAATCGCCGATCCTTAATAGTATTAAATCCGAAATCCGAATATTTGTCGAAATTAAACCGGCTTAAATTAGCAAGTCGTACTGGATACCGGCATGTCCTCTGATCCCAACCGAATACTGCTTGAGAGCATTAAAAGACTTCTGCGCCGAGGTGCAGCTATCCATCTTGGCAAGATAGTGAACAAAACCCATGCGGCCGACCTGTCGGTGGTGTTTCGCTCCCTGTCCCTTGCTCAGCAGCGCGAGTTGTTCAGCCTGATTACCGATGTTGAGCAAAAAGGTATCCTGTTTAGCGAGCTTGACGAGGACACTTTCCAGGATCTCATCGAGGACATGAAGCTTGAAGATACTGTCAGGGTCCTGGAAAGCATGCCGGCCGATGATGTTGCCGATATCATCGGGCGCCTGCCGGAGGAAAAATCACAAATCATTCTTGACAAAATGAAGACGGCGGAATCCGAAGAAGTTGAGGATCTGCTGCGTTACGAGGATGATACCGCCGGCGGGATTATGGTTCCCGATTTCATTGCCCTGCGGGAAGATGTCACTGCCAGACAAGCGATCGAATCTTTGCAAACTGAGCATTCCGACGTAGAGATGGCTTTTTATCTATACGTGGTCGATGAATATGGCAAACTGGTCGGTGTCAGTTCATTGCGACAGCTTGTGGTGGTTCCCCCTGAAACACCCCTTAAGGAGTTTATGACCACGGATGTTTTTTCGGTCCAGACCGATATGGATCAGGAAGAAGTGGCCAAGCTTGTAGCCCGCTATGATATTCTGGCGGTTCCGGTAGTTGATGGATCCAACCGGCTGGTCGGGATTGTTACGGTCGATGATGTTATCGATATTCTCAGAAAAGAAGCTACCGAAGATATATTAAAAATGGCTGGAGCGGGTGAAGAATTTGTCGAAACCAAATCAATATTAAAAAGTACCCGAATTCGCCTACCGTGGTTGTTTGCAAGCTGCATGGGCGGGATCTTTGCCTTTTTTATCATCGGCAAATTTGAAGACAGTCTCAGTAAATTTACGTATTTGGCCGCCTTTATTCCGGTGATTATGGGGATGGGCGGAAATATCGGTACCCAGTCTTCCACGATTGTCGTCCGGGGACTGGCCACCGGACGCATTCATGTCAAAGATATCTGGTCTGTGGTCCTCAAGGAACTCAGCATTGGCGTAATTTTAGGTCTGGTTTACGGACTGCTCATCGGCTCTGTGGCGCAGTTCCGTTACAGTATGGAGGCGCTGGCCCTGTCGGTTGCCTTGGCCGTTATCTGCTCCATGTCCATCGCGGCACTCGTGGGATCATTGGTACCGATGGGGTTTGCGAGGATCAATATTGATCCGGCCGTAGCAACGGGGCCGCTGGTGACCACTTCCATTGATATCATCAGTGTGTTCTTTTATTTTCTAATCGCCACTACACTTCTAGGTATATAACCTTGCCTATAAATGCCCGAACAATTTGCCACAAAGACACCAAGACACAAAGGAAACCTTTGGCTACTATTTATCTTCGCGTCTTGGTGTCTTGGTGGCATAAGTGTTTTGACTTAAAAAACATAAATTTACAGTCAAGCAACTAAATGACAGCTTTTTCCACGCCTGCCATTTTGCTCCGACGGCTGGATTATGGTGATTTCGATGTTATCATCACCTTTTTCACGCTGAAAAGGGGCAAACTGTCATTGATTGCAAAGTCCGCCAAAAAGAGCACCAAACGTTTTTCGGGTGTGTTGGAGCTTTTTTCGGAGGTGCAGATATTAGCCGGTGCCGGACGGGGAAAAGGGCTTCCTGTATTACAGGAAGCAGTTTTAAAGCAACCATTCAGCGCCATCAGAGCTGATTTCAGGAAAACAGCCTATGCCAGCTACTGGGCGGAGTTAATTTACAACTGGATTGAAGATAATTTCAAGCAGGTTGCCCTGTACCATCTTTTTGAACATGTTTTATACGAACTGGATTCCGGGGAAACGGTGCCATCCGGTTTAAATATTTTGTTTCAGATAAGATTCCTGACCCTGTCCGGTCATCGCCCCAATTTAAGCCATTGCAGCTCATGTCGGCTGGAGCTGGAGAATATCAAAAATGATAATATTACTGTTAACCTTCAGCGTGGCGGGATTATATGTGGCAAGTGCAGCAACGGAGCTGCCTCCCGGATGTCGCTTGCCAAAGGAACGATAAAGCAGCTGTTGTGGGCTGAAAGCGGTAATTTGGCCAAAGCGGCCAGGATTAAATTTTCCAATTCGGCACTGGACGAAAGTACTGAATTCCTGGAAGAATTTGTATGCTACCACCTGGGAAAGCAGCCACGCAGTTTGAAATTCTTGCGGCAGATCAGAAAAGATAGTTGAATAAATGCTATGGATAACCGACTCAGAAAAATACTCGAATCCAGGACCATCGAGGCATCGGCACCCTGCAGAATCGATATGGGCGGTACGCTGGATATTCCTACGTTTTATTACCCGTTGGGCCATCTGAATCCCTGTACGTTTAATATCGCCCTGGGGCTCAGGACCCGGGTGCGTCTGTTGCCATACACCAAAGGTTTAATAAAAATTTCTTCCAGGGGATTCAAGGATGCAGAATTCCCGGCAGATGCCGCGCCCTTTGATCACCCACTGGGTCTGATGTTTGCCACGGCCGCCTATTTCAAGGCCCAGGGGATTCATATCGATATTGAATCCGGGTCCCCGCCACGCAGCGCGCTGGGAGGTTCATCCGCAGCTGCGGTGGCCCTTGTTGCGGCGCTCTTGACGCTCTTCGAACGCGGGTCATCCGATAACCATTTAAATCGGCGCCTGATAGCCCTTCTGGCCTATAAGCTTGAAGAGACCGTAGCCGGGGTGCCTTGCGGCTCTCAGGATCAACTGGCCGCAGCCTACGGTGGGGTGCATGTATGGTACTGGCAGGATCGTCCCGGGCAATCCCATTATAAGCGTAAAGTCGCCGTCAAAAAAGAAACCCATAAAGAACTTGAGCGCCGCCTTCTTTTGGCCTATTGTGGTAAACCCCACGTTTCTAAAGACATCAACGGCAGATGGGTTCAGCAGTTTCTGGCCGGTAAGAATCGCGCCCGATGGAGGGAAATCATTGATCAAACCCATCGATTTACAGCTGCTCTGGCAGACCACAACTATCGGCAGGCTGCTGAATACATGAACCGGGAAACCGCCATTCGCAGGGAACTGACTCCGGATGTGTTGGATAATGTCGGTGAGAAACTGGTTGAAACCGCCTTGCAAAACGGTTGCGGTGCCCGCTTTACCGGTGCCGGAGGGGGAGGATGTATCTGGGCCCTGGGGGAAATTGAAAATGTTGACAGATTGAGACCTTTGTGGGAAAAAACTCTGTCTACCCGTAAGCAGGCCTGTTTGCTCGATGTTGAGATTGATAACAAAGGTGTGATGATCCATTAGATACAGTACTCAATTTTCAAAATTATTGACGGAAGAGGTCGGATTAATGAACTTTCAAGATGTTATTCTGGAGCTGAACAAATTTTGGGCCCGTAAAGGTTGCGTAATGGTGCAACCCTATGACCTGGAAGTCGGCGCGGGAACGTTTCACCACTTTACCACCTTAAAAGCCCTGGGGCCGGAACCCTGGAAGGTCGCTTACGTTCAGCCTTCCAGACGGCCGACGGACGGCCGCTACGGTGATAATCCCAACCGCCTGCAGCATTACTATCAATATCAGGTGCTCCTGAAACCGTCGCCCTTTGATGTTCAGAAATTATATCTGCAGAGCATGAAGGCACTGGGAATCGATCCGCTGGATCATGATATTCGTTTCGTTGAAGATGACTGGGAATCCCCGACGCTGGGTGCCGCCGGCCTGGGCTGGGAGGTTTGGCTGGACGGTATGGAAATTACCCAGTTTACTTACTTTCAGATGGCCGGCAGCATCGAGTTGAATCCCATACCGGTAGAGCTGACCTACGGGTTGGAACGCATTACCATGTACCTTCAGGGTGTTGACAACGTCTATGACCTGAAATGGAACGATGAGGTCACATACGGAGAGGTGCATCACCGGCAGGAGGTCGAGCAGTCGACTTATAATTTTGAAAAGGCCGATGTTGCGGTTCTATTTGATTTGTTCAGTAAATATGAATCGGAATCATTGAAACAAATCGAGGACAGGCTTGTTCTTCCGGCCTACGAATACTGTCTCAAATGCTCGCATACCTTTAACCTTCTGGATGCACGCGGTGCCATCAGTGTCACCGAGCGCACCGGTTATATCGCGCGCATCAGGAATCTCGCCCGAAGGTGTGCGAAAGGCTATCTGGAGCAGCGTGAAGAAATGGGATTCCCGCTGCTCAAACAAGTTAAGTAAATGAATCAATGGTGACTGATGTCAAAAATATAGTAAATAATGGTTACGGGTACCCAAAGGTTTAAGGTTGGAGGTTAGAGGCAAAGCCTTCGGCTGCTGGAGGTTAGAGGTAGAACCTTCGGTTGTTGGAGGTCTGAGGTTTGAGGTAAATACGATCCGATCCTGTTTTGCCTCAAACCTAAAGCGAAGCGATCCTCAAACCTCAAACCCGGAACGGTGAACCCTGAACCCTGAACCTTTGAACCGAGGATGATATGAACACTCTATTGCTTGAGATCGGAACTGAAGAAATACCGGCTGGTTACATTTTACCGGCACTGGAGGCCTTGTCGGCGACATTATTAAAAAAATTAGCCGAAGCTCGCATCGAACATGGCAGCTCTCAGATTTATGGTACTCCCCGCCGGCTGACTGTCAAAGTTGAAAACGTGGCACCGAAGCAGCCATCGGTGAAAAGTGAGGTAATCGGTCCACCGGCCAAAATCGGGTTTGATGAAAACGGCAAGCCCACCATGGCGGCGCAGAAATTCGCAGAGAAAGTCGGTGTTCCCGTAAATAAGCTTGCTGTAAAGGAAACGCCTAAGGGCGCTTATCTATCGGCCCAAAAAAGGGAACGCGGGCTGACCACTCAAACGATTTTAAAAGAGATTTTAGCGCCGGTTATTCTATCCATTCCGTTTCCCAAAAAAATGAAATGGGCCGATCTGGATATCGAATTTGCCCGACCGATTCATACCATTTTAGCGCTACTGGGGAAATCGGTCATCCCATTTAAGCTGGGCAATTTAAAAAGCGGACGCACCACCTGCGGTCACAGTTTCATGGCGCCTGCTAAAATTAAACTGGACAGCAGCGATGATTATCTGGCTAAGCTGCGCGCGGCTCACGTCGTGGCCGACATGCAAGAGCGTAAAAAAATACTCGAGGAAGGCATCGCCAGGGTGGCCAAGGAACTTGGTGGTCGCATACTTCCCGATGAGGAGCTGGTGGATATCAATAATAACCTTGTTGAATTTCCGATAGCGGTCGCCGGAAAATTTGATACTGTGTTTCTCGAAGTCCCCGATGAAGTGCTCATCAATGTCATGCGGGAACATCAGAAATACTTTGCGGTTGTTGACAACAACCATAAGCTGATGCCCTGTTTCATTGCGGTAAACAACACTGCCGCCAGGGACCTGGCGCTGTCAGCCGCCGGACATGAAAGAGTGATCAGGGCCCGCCTGGCCGATGCTCAGTTTTTTTATCAGGGTGACCTTGAAGTTACCAATGATGAACGGGTGCAGAAATTAAAACGGGTCCTCTTTCAGGCCGAGCTCGGCACCGTGTTTGAAAAAAGTGAGCGGGTTGCCAAAATTGCCGAAGTGCTGGCGGCATCTACTCAAAACGGCGACGATTTAAAAAAGCAGGTGCTCAGGGCCGCCCGGTTGAGTAAATCCGACCTGGTCAGCCAGGTGGTGGGCGAATTTCCGAAATTGCAGGGCGTTATGGGCCGGATCTATGCCGAAATTGCCGGCGAACCGCCTGCCGTCGCCGCCGCCATTGAAGAGCACTACCGGCCGCTCTATTCCGGGGCGCCGCTGCCCGAAACCCTGGCGGGCGCGATTGTTTCAATTGCCGATAAGATGGATTCCATCTGCGGCTGTTTTAGTGTCGGGCTCATACCGACCGGTGCATCGGATCCATATGCCCTGCGCCGCCAGGGTATCGGTATCGTTCAGATAATGACTGATAAAGGGCTTTCATTTCCGCTGCGGCAACTCATTCGCAGCAGTGTCGAGCAGTTTGGTGATAAAGGCACCCGGGAAATCGACGACCTGGTAGAAAAAGTAACTACATTTTTGCAAAACCGAATTGCCTACCTGCTGGCCGAGGAAGGATTTTCCAAGGATGTGATCGCCGCCATTGTCAGCGTATCAGTGGACGATGTCCCCAATGTTCGCAACCGGGTTAAAGCCCTTGAATCACTCAAAGCCCGGCCGGATTTTGAACCTCTGGCCGTCGCCTTCAAACGCGTGGTCAATATCATCCGCAAGTCCGGACAGAAAGAAAACGAGGGCCAACTCGAAGCAGTTGACATCCAACTGTTTGAGCACGAAAGCGAGGGGGCGCTGTTCGAAGAATTTAAATCCGTCGAACAAAAAGTGTCCGACGCCATGGAGAAACAATCCTTTGATCGGGCGCTGGTAGAGATTGCCTCCCTGCGGGATGCCGTTGACCGGTTTTTTGATGGGGTCATGGTGATGGCCGAAGATACCGGTGTTCGCCGCAATCGCCTGACACTGCTGAGTAAAATCGCTGCGCTGTTCGGCAAATTTGCAGATTTTTCCAAACTGTCGACTTAGGAAGGTTCGGGGTTCACCGTTCCGGGTTTGAGGTAACTGATCTTCGATCGCGTTAGGTTTGAGGTTAGAGGTAAGAAATTCTGAGGTTGCCGCTTTTACCTCAAACCTTGAGCGAAGCGCTCCTCAAACCTCAAACACGCAACCCGTAACTCGCAACGCGGAACCCGTACCACGCAACCCGCAACCCGTAACGCGCAACACGCAACACGACATTGAGGAGACTATGAACACTCTATTGCTTGAGATCGGAACTGAAGAAATACCGGCTGGATATATTCTACCGGCGCTGGAGGCATTGTCGGCGACATTATTGAAAAAATTAACCGAAGCTCGCATCGAACATGGCAGCTCTCAGATTTATGGTACCCCCCGCAGGCTGACTGTCAAAGTTGAAAACGTGGCACCGAAGCAGCAATCTGT
>JAIVWA010000018.1:16696-17964 GCA_049190255.1 Gammaproteobacteria bacterium
TAAGCCTTTGTGTACCCGCAACCATTAACTGTTATCATCAAAACGGAGTTTAGGAATAAAACTTTGGAACCACAGAAGCCCTATACCTTCGATCGGGTTGTCCGTATCCTGCTCAGTGTGGGCATATTGGCCGGTTTGATCTGGCTGATCGGATATTTGAGTGATGTGCTCATTCCTTTTACCGTGGCCCTGTTGCTCGCTTATTTAACCAACCCGCTGGTTACCCTGGTCCAGAAAAAAATTCCCAATCGGGCGGCAGCGGTTTCTATCAGCTTGTTTGGCATTATTGCCATCGCTATTTTTCTGGGCTGGTTCGTGATACCCATGATTGCCGGTGAGGTCGTCCAAATGGGACGCATCGTAACGGATCTGGTTAATAATTCAGATCTGGCTGAAAAGGCGTCCCAGCAGCTGCCGGCAGATCTGTGGCAGGTCATTAATAATTTTTTTGCACGCCCTGAGATTAAAAACTTTTTTAAAGATATCAATATTTGGAAAATCGTGCAGGCAGTTGCTAAACAGGTCCTGCCAGGGGTATGGGGGCTGATCACCGGAACGGCAAGTTTTCTTGTCGGGCTGATAGGTCTTTTTGTCATCGGCCTGTATTTTATTTTCCTGCTATTGGATTATGAAACTGTGCAGGGCTGGAAAGATCTGGTGCCTCCCGCCTACAGGGATTCAATTGCAGGCTTTGTCAACGATTTCGAGTCTGCCATGAGCAATTATTTCAGGGGCCAGGCGGCGGTGGCATCTATCTGCGGTGTCCTGTTCGCCCTGGGTTTTGCTTTAATCGGATTGCCCCTCGGCATATTGCTGGGCCTGCTCATCGGGCTGTTGAATATGGTCCCCTACCTGCAGATCCTCGGCCTGATCCCGGCCGGATTGCTGGCCCTGGTACATGCCGTCCAGTCGGGGACCAATATCTGGATGGTTTTAGGTCTCACCGGCCTGGTCTTCGTGGGGGTGCAGATCATTCAGGATGTTATTCTGGTTCCCAAAATAATGGGCAAGGTTACCGGATTAAACCCGGCCATGATGATGCTGTCGCTGACCATCTGGGGAAAATTGCTCGGTCTGCTCGGAATGATCATTGCCCTGCCGGTGACTTACCTGTTGCTCGTCTATTACCGGCGTTTGATACAGGCCGTCCCATCTACTCCAAGTAACAAATCATAGAATAGCCAATATCGAAAATACCTTTTGGCCCTCAACTTAAAGATTTTATGTCCCGGTCTGTAATTTCCGGTTCTTTCTATTTCGTAATATAA
>JAIVWA010000019.1:0-17953 GCA_049190255.1 Gammaproteobacteria bacterium
TGTTGGAGTATTGGAGTGATGGAGTGTTGGAGTGTTGGAAATGATTTAATCACGTTGTCCTGTACCATTACTCCAACACTCCAGTACTCCATTACTCCAGAAATCTACTAATTACGGCAAACCTGGCATAGTATGTATAGATCTATCTTTTAAACTGGCCTGAAGTCACTTATTAAAAATCGGCAGTTCTTCCTGCTCGTGAACTTTGCTGTGGCGAATCCGATTTTCACTTGCCAGTTTGAATTGAAAACTGTCTGCCAGTGCCTGCCAGCTGGCTTCGATAATGTCTTCTGAAACCCCGATAGTGCTCCAGATTTGATCCTGGTCCCGGGACTCGATAAAAACACGTACCTTGGCGGCGGTGCCCCGGTTACCGTCGATTACCCGCACTTTGAAATCAATCAGGCGCATGGTATCAAGATCGGGGAAAAATCGATCGAGGGCTTTTCGCAAGGCGTTGTCCAGGGCACTGACGGGCCCGTATCCCTCCGCGGCGGTGATCTCCTGTTTACCTCCGACCGATATCTTCATGGTGGCCTGGGAAGTGCACGGACGGTCTTTATCTTTTTCGATGGTTATGCGAAATGATTCAAGGGTAAATAAGGGCTCAAATTGATCGGTAAATTTTTCCATCAAAATCTTGAACGATCCCTCAGCCACGTCGAACTGGTAACCCTGCTGTTCCAGTTGTTTAATTTCCGAGACAATCTTACTGCTGTCATAGCCATTGGTGTCGAGCACGATACCGAGTTCCCGGGCCTTATATTCGACATTGCTTTTGCCGGACATATCAGAAACCAGAACCCGTCTTTTATTGCCGACCAGGGCCGGATCCATGTGCTCGTAAGCCTTTGGGGATTTCATAATGGCACTCACGTGGATGCCGCCTTTGTGAGCAAAGGCACTCTTGCCCACAAACGGTCGATTTTTTATGGGGACCTGATTCGCTGTTTCACTGATATAGCGCGAAAGGGATTTGAGCTTTTTAAGATTGTCGCCGGAAATACAGGGCCTTTTCATTTTCAGATCCAGGACCGGAATAACCGAAGTCAAATCCGCATTGCCGCACCTCTCTCCATAGCCGTTGATCGTGCCTTGAACCATGACGGCACCCGCATGCACGGCGGTTATCGAGTTGGCCACCGCCAATCCGCAGTCATTGTGGGTATGAACGCCCAGCTTGACGGTGACACCGGTTGAACCGGCATCACCTCTGTCAGTTATCAGTTTCTGAACCTCCTGGAAGATTGAATCAATCTCAAAGGGCAGGGTGCCGCCGTTGGTATCGCACAGTACGATGAAGTCCGCCCCGGCTTCCCGAGCGGTAAGTAAAGTTTCTACGGCATAATCGCGATTGTTTTTATAGCCATCAAAGAAGTGCTCGGCGTCATAGATGGTTTCGCGTCCGTTGCTTTTTAAATAACCTACGCTGTCGTAAATCATGGCTAGATTTTCTTCCAGACTGTTGGCCATGATTTCTTCGACATGCAGATTCCAGCTTTTACCGAATATTGTAACGGCAGGGGTTTCGCTGGCCAGAAGGGCCTTAAGGTTGCGGTCTTCATCCGGCTTTATTCCTGGCTTGCGGGTGGAACCAAATGCGACCAGGCGGGCCTTGTTAAAGGTTACCCGTTTGGCCAGGTCGAAAAACTGCATGTCTTTGGGATTCGAGCCGGGCCATCCACCTTCGATGTAATGTATCCCGATATCATCCAGCCGCAGAGCGATTTTGACTTTTTCATCGGCCGAAAAGGTAATGTTCTCTCCCTGGGTTCCATCTCTCAAAGTGGTGTCATAAAGAAATATTGGTTCCATGATTTTCCTTACATTTGCACATTGCATTAGGTGTTTAGTGCCTTTTATTTGATAACATGTTGTCAGAAGTTGAAGGTTTTCCGCCGGAGGCGGACCAGTGTTCAGGCGCATGGCAGTGTAGCTCATTTGCTGCGCCAACGGCGCCATGTCTACAAGCCTGAGGTTGTAGGACGCCTATACCCTTAGCGCCGTCTATTTTCCGGCCGCAGCGATCGAACAGTGGCACCGGTTTGCCACATCTCTGAATTTTTGACTTCATTCAGTTCTTTATCCAATTTTTCCCGGTAATCCGGCGCGCTGTTGGCTTCCAGGACCCGTTTGGTTTCTTCACCGGAGGTTACTTTCTGGTAAAGCTCGTCAAATACAGGGGCCACCGCATCCCGGAATCGGGGACTCCAGTCCAGGGCGCCCCTCTGGGCCGTTGTCGAGCAATTGGAAAACATCCAATCCATGCCGTTTTCGGCCACCAGCCGGATAAGGCTCTGGGTCAACTCTTCAACGGTTTCGTTAAACGCTTCGCTGGGACTGTGTCCGTGTTTTCGCAGAAGATTATACTGCGCCTCCATAACCCCTGCCAGGCATCCCATCAAGACACCGCGCTCACCGGTAAGATCACTGTGAACTTCCTTTTCAAAGGTTGTGGGAAACAGATAGCCGGATCCGACGGCGATCCCGAGAGCCAACGTTCTTTGTTTAGCCGTTCCCGTAAAGTCCTGAAATACGGCATAACTGGAATTAATGCCGCTTCCGTCCAGAAAATTCTTGCGTACATTGCGACCGGATCCCTTGGGTGCGACCATAATCACATCCACATTATCGGGAGGGATAATTTTGGTTTGATCCTTAAAGACAATGCCAAAGCCGTGGGAAAAATAGAGGGCATTGCCTTCATCCAGGCAGGCTTTAATTTTTGGCCAGGTGGCCACCTGGCCTGCATCGGAGAGCAAATTCTGAATGATGGTGGCTTTCTGGGCTGCTTCCTCCAGGGGGAACAGGGTTTCCCCCGGTACGAAACCGTCGGCAACCGCACGCTCCCATGTCCGTCCCCCTTCACGCTGCCCCACGATAACGCGAATGCCGTTATCGCGCAGATTCAAGGCCTGACTGGGTCCCTGAACACCATAACCTAAAACGGCTATGGTTTCATTTTCCAGGACTTCTCTCGCTTTTTGCAAAGAGAATTCATCGGATGTAATAACATCCTCAACCACACCGCCGAAATTAAATTGTGACATGTTTACCTCTTTTTTGTTATTCGTTATTGGTTAGGCGCTTAGTGGTGCCTTATCGACAATGTTCTGTCGATGTTGATTGAGTAGTTGTGTTGTACGTAATAAATGAACTAAAACTAAAAATGACTAAAATTAACTAGAACTGTGGAATGCTATCATTTTAAATAGACAGAAAACCTTAATTTTAGGCATTTTAGGCAATTTAGTCATTTTAGGCATTTTCTTTATTTGGGTTCACGGTAAAGTGCTAAGCTCCCGCTCCTGGCAATTTTCTCGATGCCCATGGGGCTTAACAGGTTAATCAGGGCTGCCAATTTGCCCTCATCTCCGGTAACCTCGATGATGTAATGCTTCGTGCCGACATCAACTACTTTACACCTGAAAATATCGACGATTCGCAATATCTCAGCACGGGATTCCGGCTTGGCCCTGACGCAAATGAGCACCATCTCTCGTTTAACGGCCCGGGGCCCTGTCATATCGCGCAACTTAATGACGTTGATCAATTTTCTCAGCTGTTTTTCGATCTGTTCGATAACCGGGGGATTTGCCATTGTAACAATGGTAATCCTTGACACCTGCGGATCCATGGTTGGCGCGACGCACAGGCTTTCAATATTAAAGCCTTTGCCGCTGAACAGCCCGACCACCCTGGAAAGCACCCCCGGTTGATTGTCGACCAGCATCGTCATAATGTGTTTTTGTTCTTTCATACAGTTTCCCTTCGTTAAGATTTATTGCAACCGCGACCTCGCAACCCGCAACGCGCACCCCGTAACTCTCAGTCCATCTCTTTCCAATCCGAAATCCCAAATCACAAATCCAAAATCGAAAGACCCGCAACCCGTACCCCGCAACCCGGACCTAACTTTTAAATTTGGTCTTAATATACTCCTCAAGATCGTCAAGCAGCTGTTGCTGATCATCGTTCAATTCACCGTCCTGTTTCAGGCGGTTAATCTCAATTAAGGCGCTTTTTGGTGTTGTTCGGATTTCTCCCCGATAGTCTGTAATTGCGTCCTCTTGGTTTAATGGATTTATTCGTTTAAGGTACGAATTGTAGTCTGGGTTGAATTCGCTGGGGGTCGTCTCAGGATAATTCCTGCAGAGAACCCGTCCTGCCAACGTCCTGGCATCCGGGTTTGAAAATTGGGACACTATTTTTGCTTTGTCATTCAGAGAAGCTTGCTGAAACATCCGGCCGAGTTTTTCGTCGGCCCGTGAAAAAAATCCGATTTGATACAGAGAAGCATCGGGATCCAAATTGGGTATAAACGGATAGCGGTACTCTCGGTAATAGGTTACAATCTGCTGAAAAATTTCAGGATTTTCCTTCAGCCACTTGAGGTTTTCTTCAAAGACAGCGTTGCGCTCTTTGCCGATAAGTTTCCAGTACCGCTCTTGAGGCGGCAGCAATATAACGGGCTCTCCCATTCGTTTGCGGATAATCCAGGACGTTTCAGCAATGGTGTCGGCAGTGGTCTGGCGAAGCTGGGGCAGATCCATTCGCAGCCATAAGGTCTGATTGGAATAGGGCATTGAAGTCCCGATGGATACCACCGGCACCTGATAATTTTGCCCGGGGCCGTACTCGCCGCTGACTACCAGCGCCTTGTGATGATCGCCCGCGCCACTTTGAAAAGCGATGGGCAGCGCCTGCATCCGGTATGCATCCGTTTCCTTGTCGAAATACCCTTCTAAATACTGCCACATTTTCTTTTTTTTATAGAAACGACGGGCAAGTTCCACTGTCGCTGCGACATCCACCATGGCCTCATGGGATCGACCGGATACCAGGCGGTTGGCGGAATTTAGATGTTCCAGTTTTAAAGATGGTTTGCCGTCAATTTCCGGCCAGGTAATTACCTCTTTTTTATACAGCCGGTAAAGGACGGCCATGGGAAACAAGTCCATGCGGCGACAACCGTTTTTAAACTGATGAGTATATGGCGGCAGCAGGTTTCTGCGAAAAGAAAACCTCAGGAATTCATCGTCAAAGCCCAGGGTGTTATAACCGAGGCTGACGGTGCCGGCTTGATTCATCAACTGGTGGATCTGTTCGGTCGCTTCAAATTCACACAGGCCTTTGGAAAGATCGGAGACAGGAATGCGATTGGTTAAAATCGCCCCGGGGGACGGGATTACATCCGGTCTTAACTTAACCGTGATGGTGTGGCGCTCAATCGCATTCAGACCCGGGTCAGTGCGAATGGCGGCAAACGAAAGTACCTGATCAAAAGCCTTGTTTAACCCGGTCGTTTCGATATCATAAAACAGGTAACTGCTGGTCATAAGACACCGTTTTTAATCCTGTTCAGATTGGTTCAAATTTCTTTTTCCCCCAAGTTCAGAAATCTGTTGCGATTTGTCAAGGCAAAAAGGTGAATTCGGGGTGTTTAGGGTTCAGGGCGCAGGGCACAAACGGTACAAGGTGTAAGGTAAAAGGTATAGGGTATAAGGTGGAAGGTATAGGGTTTAACGATTTGGGATTTCGGAGTGCGGATTTGTGATTTTTAAAAGGATTATTTTCTGATTTATATAGGGATAAGAAAGCTATAAGATAAAAAGACAAAATCCTTGGCCTTACGCCTTGTGCCTTATGCCTTGCGCCCCTAATTACATTCCGAAATCCCAAATCGAGAACTGCAATCCCATATCCGAAATCCCAAATCCGAAATCGAAATCCTCTGTCCTCACCGGGCCTCGATGCTCAGATCTTTTTTATTGTAACCGAATTCCTCTAAAAGCTTTTCTGCCGTTTTGACAACCCTGTCGGGAGTCATTTTAGTTTCGACAAAGATATCGGTTTTTTTTATTTTTTCCGGTATGTGCAGCTGATCCGCGTTGCGTGAAAAGCATGTTTTCTGATCATCGGATATCCACAGAACCTTTTCGAAATCTTTGGCATTGGTGGCGACAAAATAGTCACAGAGCGTTGGGAGCACTTCATCCCAGGCGCGAACAGGATATTTGTGGCCATTAAAACGAAAAGACTGAATCGACACATCCGCAAAAGACTGACTAATTTTCACCGGCTCCTTTTTGGGGGAAGCCTGCGATATTTCAGAAGACAGTTCGTCATCCAGATCCAGTATATCAGTTGCCATGGTGGCAGAGGGCGGTGCCGCCCCGGTGCCGGCAACTCTTTTTATCAGCCATTTATCCATATGTTTATCGAGAAATTTTTGAATTGATTTGGCATCTACCTTATACCTGGAAAGCTTTTCGGTTTGATCACTCAGCAATTCGACAAATATCTTATTGGGTTGGGAAATGAGTTGGTTCCAGGCTTCCGGCAAAAAATTTGCGGCTAATTTTTGCCGCTTCCTTTGAAAAAGGGATTTGGCCGCTTTCACAGACTGACCTTTAGCGATTTTGGTTTTGGTTAGCAAATCCATTAGATTGGGGACGAAGGTATCCGGTTTTTGTTTTAATAAATCAATGGAATAAAACCATTTCCGTTGCCAGCTGCCGTTGGCTGAAATCAGATAAAACCACCAGATGATGCCGTTGGTCAGTACCGCCAGATTGACACCCTCGCGTGAGGCAAGATTAACTAAAGATTTCTGATGATTATCGAGTTTTGAATGAATTCTTTTGACTTCGATAAAAACCTTGTTGCTATTCTTGATTCGCAGGGCATAGGACACATTGGAGGAATTGACCGAATAATCCGGGTAAACTTCTTCCACATTAAAGATATCCCATTCCAAAAATGACAGCAGCCGCAAAACAACAGCCTGTTTCGTGGATGCTTCATCAAATGTCGATAGTTTTTTATTGGATTTCAGGTCATTTATAAGTGATACAATCTTTTTTTCCATTATTGCCTCCGGCACTTCGGCTCAGTAATTGACATGAAAATGGTAAACGTCACACAACCCACTGTGAAAAAATAGAATTATATAATTTTATCGGCGGGTGAGGGGAAAACTTGAGAAAATTTCATCGGATGGGAGATTTTTTTCGGGCAGAATCTGAAATTTGATACTTTTACAAAATCAATATAATATTAAACGATATAGTACTCATGAAAACGCCCGGATGTCAGTGTCCCCAAAAGGGCATGAAGTTGTTATTTCAAATGCTCTTCCGTGTACAAGGATAGCTCGATCATCCGTTCAAGAAGTTCGTCCGTCTGCAGCCCTGGGAAATTGTGACGAACGAGTTCTTTACAAAACAGGCGGCAAATATAGCGGAGCTTGCGGCTTTTCTGTTTGCCGGCATAGACAAAGTCCCTGTGCCCGTTATTAATAATGATCACATTTTTTTCCATATCGAATCGTGAACGCCACATTTCCCCCGGCGCCCGGCGATAGGTATACCCGGGAAGCCCTTTATTCGATTTTCCGGTTTTGGATGATTGATCCATGAGAGAGTCGGTGACGGTTATCAAGGCCTCATCCCTGCAGGTCTTATCCCCCTGCCGAACAACCACTTCCAAGGTTGTCAGGCACGGTTCCGGAGGTGCTATGAAAACGATCGATTCACGGTGATTCTCATCGAGATGGCCTTCTCCATCTGTTATATCCCATTGATATTCCAGGTTTTCCAAAACGACCCTTCGGGAGCGGTCCCTGCAGACAACACGATATTTCTTGCGCTTGTCAACCGAAACGACACTCGATTTTGGAGAAATCAGCACACTGAACAAAGGGCCGGCATATTCAAAAAACTGTTTTTGCCCGGTATCATTGTCATCCAATTCCGGCATATCTTCAGAATTCCCACTTTCACGGTCGATTTCTTCACGGGAACCTCCACTTATGGATCCGCTGGAAAAAAGATTCCCCGATTTTTTTTGAAGCTTTTCGCCATAAATATCAAACCAGTCATATTCCTCTTGCGGAAGCCGCAAAAACGCTTCTTTGAGAGCGCGCTGGACCCTCCGCAGGACCTGGCGGCTGGACCGCTCCTCTTCAGCCTTGCGCTGTTCTTCGATGATTTGTTGAAGGTGTTTTTCAACCGGAACCAATGCCCGGCATAAAGCGTCAAAATGATCATCGCGAATAATGCCCTGGCGCGTTCCCGGAGTGAGAGACAAAAACGGCGCATCCACAATGCCCTGGAGATACCCCGCAGTCCATGGCTCTTTATCAAAGTGGTCTATTTCAGTGATCAACGGCAGGACGCGCGTGCCTCGTCGATACAAGCTAACCCGGTTTACGGAACCCGGATCGTTGAGATAAATTTCCAGATAAATATCACCCTGTGCGGTTTCGGCCGGTTTCAGATTATGGAGCAGTCGTCCGGTGAATTGCCGTGGGACCACAATAAACTCTTTGCGGCCGGTTCGATCAATAACTTTAACCGTTACATCCGTCGCTTTGATCCGGTCCCTGAGTTCTGACGCGAGATAGCGCTGAATCTTTTCGCCCGTCAAAGACCGCAAACCCGGCAGCAGGGGATAGATCATCAGGTCGGTCCCCTCAAAGGGAAGCAATATCCGTTTCTCCGAGACCGCAAAATTCGGTGAATCCTTGGCCATGGTCATTTGGTATGACTTTCTATCAGCGCCGCAACAGGTCATGCTGAGGTTCTGGCCGACCGTCCAGAAACTAAGAAGACCAATACCGAATTCTCCCTGGATCCCCTTGTCACCCTGTGACCTGAACTGTCTCTTGATAGAATCACAGATATGTGTCGCCACGCGACGAAAATCCGGTAAACCCTGTTCATCTCTTGGAATGCCCTCGCCATCATCGCTGATCTTGAGGTAGAACTCTCCCTTTTTTTTACCCCTCACGATGACGATTTGTTTGGCCCGTGCATCAATGCTGTTTTCCACAAACTCGGCAACTGCCTTTAAGGGATTGGCTTGGGAATGGGCGATGATGCTGATGGCGTTCCAGTGATCGGCAATACGCAACTTTCCGGTACGCATCCCTTTTTTTATTTTTTTAGGTACGGATTTGGGCACTGTTGACCCCCATGAATCTGCTTTAAATCATTTCTCGCTGGGGCAGACCATTTTACCATGATTCAATTTCTTTCTTTAGATCTTCAATTGATACGACCTCGCCCCGCTGTAAAGCTTCGCTGCCCTTTCGAATAATAGCGTATCTTACAAGAAATGGAATAAGCGGTCAAGAAGTGGCATATTTGTCTAAATTTTTTGCTGAGCAAAAGTTAATCACGCTGGCTGACTCAACTAAACGATAGGCCGAATCTGCCGGTTTGAACCAAGTATTGCGTGATCGCATTAAAACCCTATATATGGGAGGACAAATTTTTGTAAACCTTTTTGTGGCCATGATCGTCTAAAGAAATAAACCCTACATGAATTGGGGGTCTGTAGCGTGACCGACGAAAGTTTAAATCTGGCGAAACTAGTTACACTATCGGTGTGTAACATTAAAAGCCATCTCAAAAATACATCTTAATAATGAAAAAGGAGGGTTAAATTATGCGAAACTTAATTTTGATGGCAGTGGCAGCAGTGGCGTTTTGTGCGGTGGGGATTGCACATCCCAATGTGTTGATCGCTCAAGATTCTGTCGAGGAGGATTTGGAAAGTGATCGCCCGGTTGCACGGAATCGGCGTGACAGAGGTGAGGATATCCGAGACCGTCGAGAAGACTTTCGCGATCGCGGCGAAGACGTTAGTGATCGTCGAGAGGATTATCGCGACCGCAGCGAAGGCGTTAGTGATCGTCGGGAGGATTATCGAGACCGCAGCGATCGCGGCGAAGACGTTAGTGATCGTCGCGGGTGGATTATCGCGACCGCAGAGGCGATCGACACGACCGCAGAGAAGATTATCAGGACCGCCGGAGGAATCGGCGTGCCCACAAAAAGGATTTCCGGGACTACCGGGGATATGGGCGTGACCACCGAAGAGATTTCGGGAGTCACCGTGGAGACCGACACAACCACCGAAGAGATTTCCAGGGTTACCGGGGATTCCGGCGTGATCACAAAAAGGATTTCCGAGCGCATCGTGAAGTTCGACGGGACCACAAACGATATTATTCCTCACAAGGTCAGATCGCAGGAACCGCTACTTTACTAAACATCACCGGTATGGACATTCCGGCCGATCATACAGAGGGGGAGGCTGGGGCAAAGCTCACAGACGCTAAAACGGTTAAGAAACCTTACCGAAGCTGAGAAGAGCGATCGCATTGAAACTGATCAACGAATAAGGCGTGTCGTTAGCGGAAACAGCAAGACAGTTGGGCATATCAACATCCGGTGTCGCGCAGATATTAAGGCGGAGTGAGGGGGGTTAAGTTTGTACAATTTGTCAACAACGTCCCGAAATATTCCCTTTTCGCCGTGTGCCGTGGGGCTAATTTTATAGGATATTGTATCTATTTCTTTATTTTTGATATCCCGATAATTGGATTATATCGGGGGTCAAAGGTTCCGCCGGTCGATATATGCCCAACCGCCACCTGCGGGTTTTTCTCAATATCGACCACCTGACCACCTGCATCGACAGCTTTACCGTTTGCATTCGTCTGCACAATTCCTGTCGGGGTAATCCCGATTCCTTCCTGATTATAAGGTCGACTGTCAATGACCTGGCCGGCAGGAATCAACTCTTTTTTCTCGTTTCTAACTGATCCGTCGGATCGGAAAGTGAATGGAATGGCATCCGGCTGGTTTCCAAAAGCAACTTTCCCCAGGTTAAAGCTCTGGTCCAAGACGATCTTTCTGTAGCCAGCAATATTCGCGAGCATCGTCTTTTGTACCGGATAAAAAATGCTGCCTTTGATATAAGATTCCCCTGATTGTGAGTCGACAAACAGGTATTGCCGATGGCCGGCGTAATGATTCATAATTTTGGCCCGTTCCAGAAGAATGCGTTGCCGGCTTTCTTTTTCAGAGGTTTTCAGAAATTCATCATCAAAGATCTGATCGGTTTTTATTTTCAACTTCAACTGAGTAGTAAGATCGTTTTGGTTGGCATAGTTTGTCAGTTCGGTTTTGATCTCATCCGGCATGATACCGAACAGATCAGCCCCAACGACCGACCCGTAAAAATATTCCATCTCGCCTTTTCCCGCAGTTTCGTTCAAATAATCACTGAAGCGGGTTTCGTCAGGCCGGCGGCTGTTATACCGCCCGTAATTCATCTCTTGCCAGCCTTGCGGTCCTTCCAGTTTTCTCTGAAATGACCAGACGGCATCAATGGTGTTGCCGACAGAAGAATGGCACCCCAGGCACTGGAGTAGTTCTTCTGTGGTTTGAGGACGAAGTTCACCATCATGCATTTCAATATAGGCAGCAAGAATCCATCCGGAATGGTTGTCAATCCAACCCTTCCAGGCTTTCCCATATACGAACGGTTCTTCATCGGATTCTTTTTCCCCGATGTCATCTAAGGTGACCGTTTTCCATTTGTACATGTAACGGATTTCCTTAACCCGCTTGGATCGGGTGCCCGGGAATTCGTAATCGACCGTTTCATTCTGATAGACACCGTCCAGAGCGCGGCCGGATTCTCCATCTGCACGCAGGTCCACATAATGCAGTGGATGTGCAAATTCAGTTCCGACCGGATAGAATCCCTTTTCCACGGGGATTCTGGCGGCATCTCCCGTGTAGGTGGCTGTTTTCAGGGGTCGGTTCTTGATATTTTTCTCCAAGATGTCCAGATTTTTCCTGTAAATATCCAGGCTGATGGTGCCATTGTCCGTCCGAAAGCGTTCGGGCAGGCGGATATAGATCCCGCTGACGGAGCCGGTCAATGGCGTAAAAATCGCATAAGGGAAAAAATTGACAGCTCTCCAGCCGGTCAGTTCTCCTTTTTCATTTCGAACGAATCCTCCCGGGTCAATGAATCCATGAGTTCCGGCATCCGTCGGATCATCTGCTTTGTTTGGGTACAAATGGTCCGGATTCAAGGCGGGAAAGAGCTGCATGGGATGATTCTTCTGTTTGGGATTGTTCCAACTCAAGTCCCCGGTCTGCCTGGCAGACAGGTAGGCTGTGCGCCAGTTGTCGGTTCGGACATAACGAAGATTTTCTTCGGGAGACGGGATGGTGATGCCCCGTTGTGCCAGTCTGCGGTCAATGTTTTGCGGGTAAATGACATTTTCCCAGTTAATACGGTTCAGGTTGGGTGACTGGAAGGAATACAAGATCTGGTCTTCACCAATGGGAAAATTGTTCCCGTGTTCGATTTCTGCCAGGTAATTGGTATGACAGTATTTGCACGCATTCTGCGTGCCATACCCGGTCTCGATCCAGCACTGAACCGGAATGGCAGGATCTTCATTGAGGCTTGGCTTGTAAGGTGCTCCGGCATATTTTTCAAACTCGGCAGGCGCCTGTCCTGCTGCAATCGCCTGATATCCAATTCGCTCTGCTTCAAGTTCCGTATGAACGATGAGGAGAGACAATCCATCGTCATCGGCAACCTTTTTACTCGCCACCCGATCCGATTGAGATGAACAAGTCAGTACCAGACCCAGGAACACCAACAATACCAGCGTCAGACGACCTTTCATGGCACCCTCCTTGCAATCCGCCCAATGTTTGCGGATGGGTTAACATCGGAATTTTCCTTCACGCTGCCCAATCATGGCAAAAGAGGGATTCTGTGTCAAGCCGGGAATCGAGACTGCATCTGGTGAAGGCGCAAAGGATAGAAAAACTGGCTGGACCTACGCGGATTAAGGTTCAACCATCATCTGATATCTATCGAGATGGCCGATCTGATCGAAACGGCAACCGAGAACGAGACCGATTATCTGGCGGAATTTGGAAGGAGAAGCTTGGTGAAATTAAGGGGTAGCTATCGTCTATCCCAGCGTCTATTTTTGACAAAAAACAAAACGGATTCAACCAGAATCCGTTCTAAGTGCTTGAAATTATTGGTCGGGGCGAGAGGATTTGAACCTCCGACTTCCTGCTCCCAAATTAAGTGCGCCGATTCCCCAATCTGTCCATAACCCACCGATATGATATGTATTTCAATATGTTGGACCTTTTGGTCGATTTCGGTTAGTAGAAGAAATTTGCCAAAAATGGCTGTTTTTCAGTCTTAGGGAACACTTTTCAGGGGTAAAAACGTGGTTGTAAGGCCTTTGGGATTTCACTGAAGGCGTGAAGGATACACTTTGGTGAGATTGATCGATGAGACCTTGACTTTAAATTGTGAATATTGGTTGCAAGACAAGGCCGCAATCGCGCTAACGGGATTTCTACCTCAGGCCAAGTGGGCCTATGTCGAGGACCGAAAAAATCGACGACCGCCATAAAGGTTCGAAGTGAAGGGGTAGTTTTTAATTGCAAACATGAAAAAAGTTTTGTAAAGTTAATCAGCTGTGAACAGGGATTAGATTTAAAATGCCAACAGTTTTAAGAATCGGTTCATTCAGGTTTCATTTTTATTCCGACGAAGGCAGCGAACCGCCACACATTCATGTGGCTACACCGGATGGCGAATGCAAATTTTGGTTGGCACCAATAAGCCTGGCGCGTAACAAAGGCATTGATCCGAAAACTGTTCGCAGAATTGAAAAATTGGTATTTGAGCATTACGCGTTACTAAAGGAAAACTACAATGACGTCCACCGCAGTTAAATATCCAGTAACTACCGAACCCACAGCCATAAAAGCATGGGCTGAAGGAAGGACCATTTATCTCGAACTGACAGATGGCAGGCTCATCGGATTTCCGGCTGACAGGTATAAAATTTTAAAGAAAGCATCAACAGAGGAGCTAAAAAAAATCAGTCTGCGCTTAAACGGTTTTGCCCTTCGATGGGAAGATTTGGACGAGGACATTACCGTTCCTGGAGTTGTCGCCGGAAATTTTCAACTTCCTTTAGAATCTGAATAAGCCAAGCGGGTGGGATTTTTAGCTCCCCGGCCGAAGGCCCGAACTTTCAGCTACTACTTGCTCTATGCCCTCCATTCTTCATTTTTAATTCCGCAATCCCTGGCACATGATCATTCGCCAACAGGTTGGGGAGACGGTCTATCGAAAGATCACGGCCGGCCTCGAGATGGCATCACCGGCCCAGGTTTCCGAGACAATGACCCCCTGCTCGGCGAAAAAGAAAAAAATGATCCAGATGAGACTTTTTGATTGAGCGGTCGAACGGATAGAAGACGGTTTGACATGCGATGGCAAGGCCGTGTTTGACGTATCGTGTCAATCGTTTTTCACTCCGTTCAAAAGCGAAGGCTGGTCGGGGCGGGGTGATTTGAACACCCGACTTCCTGCTCCCAAAGCAGGCGCGCTACCAGGCTGCGCCACGCCCCGATTAGTATCTTAAGAATGTATTTTGTGCATTTGGCGAGATCCGGCGGATTCACTGAAGCAGATAACCTTTTGGAACAATTAAATCCGAAAATCGAATATCGAAATTCGAAACAAGCTCGAATAGGTTAAATTCAAATGACCAAAACGGGAGTTTGACACAGAAATTATCAAATCCTGCTGCCTTGGTCATTGCAATCTTTTGGGTTTCCATCCCTGACAAATCAGCATTAGGGGGCACTCAGTATCATGCTTTCACTTCTGTTGCAAGCCAATTTAACGCCTAACAAACTCAAATTATTATCAGTCGTCCATGTTTTCAATATACTAAAAGAAACCCAGTAAGGCTATGGTTGTGTTTGAGAAAAAAAGTCCTCGATTCCCTTGCTGATTTGTTCGGCAAGATCCATCATAAAACGATCATCGCCTAATTTTTTTTCCTCTGCCGGATTGGTCAGATACCCGACTTCGATCAGGATCGCCGGCATGGCGGCACCCTGCAGTACTATCAGCGGGCACCCTTCGATTCGGCTCTGATTAAAATTTATACTTTTGAGGCGGGAATCGATGGCCCGGGCCAGGGACCGGCTTTTTTCAAGGTATCTGCTTTGAATATTTTCCCATAAAATCGGCTTGTTATGTTTCTGGTCGACGGATGACGGGCCCTGGTTTGCGCCGGGATCAGATTTTGAGAAATTTTGATAAAAAAATAGGGTGATACCGGCTGTACTGTGGGCGAAACTGGCGCCGGTATGTATACTGATGAATACGTCTGCATTCAGGTGATTGGCCAATGAGGTCCGATTAACCAAATCTACCCGGTAATCGTCGGTGCGCGTCAACACCACCTTGAATTCCCGCCCAAGATCGTCTGCAAGCAATCGTGCCAGCTCCAGCGTGACCGTTTTTTCTAAGGTGCCATCCGGGCCCCGGGCACCGAATTCCTGTCCCCCGTGGCCGGGATCTATAACGATGATCTGTTTGAAGGCTTCAAACAGTGTTTGCTTGGCGATGGCTTGTTGCATTGCGCTGCCGATAAACATCAAGCTGACGATCAGGGCCAGGCATGGGCGCCGATATTTTTGGAAAACAGGTATCACTGGGTACATCCCAACCCGGACAAGCCGGAATTGAAGATTAAAGATTTGAGGCAGAGATAGGGTTCAAGAATCTATAAAACCTGTTGAACATCGCCTCAGATTGGTATAAACTCGCTACTTTTACCCCGATGCTAAATTTCATTGCCAGGGAGGTTGTTATACAGCCTAAAATTCCGATATAAGGATTAAAAAATTTGCAATTTTTTTCAAAAATATCGTAACTTGCTGAATTTCAATTGTATTTTCACAACCCCATCAGAATGGACTGCAGAATCCCCGATAGCCACCCAGGGCCACGATCATATACTGATACCAGTGGGGGGATATGAAAAAAAATAAAAGACGATTACAGCCAAATAAAAGGTATCATAACTACTTGATATAATTGAATATATCGAGACCTCCGATTTGACATTGCCGCCGTTTTATGGTTTGCTTTAAGACATGACCACACGGGAACAATTACAGCAAACTCTCTGTGACCGACTCTTCTGGCATACCGCCGAACGCGATGATGGCATCGTCGCAAAACATCTATTTGATCATCATCAAATGGATATCGTTTACTCTATGGACGAGGCGACTTTGTTCGATTCCTTTTTTAACTATTTGCAGCAAATTGACGTCTTTGACTTGTTAGAACATCTTGATCCGCAAAAACAACAAAGAAAAAATATTCCATTCTTCAAAATGACCCTTGTTTTCCTGATGAAAGTTGTCGGCGCCATCAAAACCATAGACGAGACCAGCGACCTGTTGCTAACCGATGAACTGCTCATGAGCATGTGCGGTTTCAATGCCTATCAGGTAAAAAATGGCAGCTGTCAAAGAGGGGTTAAACTGCGCAAAACACACAACCCTGAAATCAGAGGTTCTTTGTGTGTCGACACGCTGGCTAATCATATTGTCAAGATTGGCCCCAGGTGCATTGAAAATTTCTTTAACCGCTGCATTGAGCAATTAGCCAAACAGGGCGTTTTCCCCAAAATCATTCACGCCGCATGTGATGCCACTTTGTATGAAACCACCAACAAATTCAAGGGATGTGGTTGCGTGACTCGTAAACGCAAAATCAAAGCTCGCGGTTATCGCAAAAGCGGCGAACTCAAAGAAGTATCGGTCACCCTATATGGGTGGAAAGTCTGGGCCATCTATGAAATCAAAACCGGCATACCCTTGGCTATCAAAATTGATACCATTGAAAAACCCGACAATCTGCATGCTCTTGCGGTGTTGGAACAAGCCAAAAAAAATGTGAAGCGATCCAGCACCATTGATTCTTTGGTGCTGGATCGCGGCTTCCTTGACGGTAAGCTCCTCTATGACATTGACCTACAAGGCCATGAGTTTGTCATTCCTTTGAAAAGAAATATGGATGCCGCTAAAGATGCCCGTCAATTAGCGTTAGATTGTGACAGTTTCACCCCGGTTACTCGTGAAGTTGAAGTTGTTCACGGCTATGGCAAAAACAAATACACCGAAAAAGTGCTCACCACCCTGGTGGGTGTACCGGATCTTTTGACTTGTGACTGGTTTAATCCACAGGGTTCCAAAGTCAATAGCACCAAAAAAGATTATGTACCTATTGCGCTAAATGCAGTGGTTGTCAAAAAATGGGACAACAAAATTCCTCCGCTTGAAAAACAGGTCGTGTTCGTGACCAATATCGACATCAAAGACCCTTTCATAACCTTTGATCGCTATGATGAACGCAGTCTTATGGAAAATAAACTTTTCCGAGAGGTTAAACAAAATTGGCACTTTGAGCATCCTCCTAAAAAAACCAAACAGGGCGTCTATGTCCAAACATACATGACCATGGCCATGAAAGCCCTGACGACTGCCTTTTTAAAATGGCAGGAGCAACAATTACAATTGGAAGCCTTGGGCAAACAAAGCACCTGGCAAATGTACCGCCGAAAACTCAAGGTTCTTAACCGTAACAAGCTCATCGTTTTTGTGGGCCAACACTTCGGGATCTTTCCCTCCCATGAAGTCTTCATGCTGGCTAATGTGCCGGTTCACAAAACCGAAAAAGAACTCAATATCAGTCGAGAACAGGTCTATGCCAAGTACACCGATGTACCGGTAGCCGAAAATTCTTGATCAGGCCGTCTGAGGGTTTTCCTGAACATCATAGTTTCTCGTTTCATCCTTATATCGGAATTCCAGGTTTCAATAAGGATTATTCGCCAATAGAAAGGAAATATGATATACTTTACAAATTACGCCGAATTGCTGTTACAGAGCAGTTTATCAATAGTTGATTACAATATTACCTTAGCGGAGGGTTCAATGGCACCAAATAAGGTCGTGGCGAAATGCAAAGACAATACCATGAGAAAAGGCACAACCCTGGATTTTTTTCCTAATAAGTCGCAATTCCACTTGGAAGAGATGAATGGGGAAATATTAGAAATTAGTATTGAAGATTTAAAAGCAGTTTTCTTTGTAAAAGATTTTGAAGGAAACAAAACCCATCAGAAAAGTTATGATGACAACATAGCTGGTGGAGGCAAAAAAATCAAAGTTAGGTTCTTTGATGGTGAAACAGTGGTAGGTTACACTTTGGGCTATTCTCCAGATCG
>JAIVWA010000020.1:0-17741 GCA_049190255.1 Gammaproteobacteria bacterium
AGAAGTTTGGGATCTAAAGGCAAAGGGCATGGCGCATAGGGCATAGCGTTAGATTTATCCGAAGTTTCCGAATTATCGTTCTGAACGCTATGCGCCATGCGCTATGCTCCGTGCGCATTCAGTTGCACCTGAATCAGGTAAATGGGTTCTTTCGATTTATTTTCGATGCTCACAACCCCGGGCCTGGAGACGGTCAAGGCCTTACCCTTTTTCAAGCTTTGCTTTTTTCCGTTGGCTTCGACCCTGACAGGACCCTTTACTACAATCAGGTGCATGGAGGTACCAGCGGCCACCTCCGCCTGCAGGGTTGATGAAGGATAGACCAGCAGTCTGAAGACCGTATAACCGTCTTTTTGCTCAAGCAGCGTTCTGCTTCCCCAGGAAAAATGAATGGTGCGGTGCTGACGAAATTCTTTGCGGCCTTTTTCTTTCAGGCGGGCGACAATGGACTTAACATCCCGGCTGTGATCGATGTCGGAGACAAATATGGAATCGGGGGTTTCCACAACCACCATGTTTTCGAGATGATTGGTGGCAATTAATCGATCGCGGCCCATAATAAAACAGCCTTGGGTGTCATTGGTGATGACGTCACCGTCAATTACATTGAGTTCGTCATCTTTGGGTAAAAAATCATATAGCGATTTCCAGGACCCGATATCGCTCCACCCGAAATCCGAAGGCAGAACCACTCCTCTGGCGGTTTTTTCCATAACAGCGTAATCAAAAGATATGTCGGGCAGCTGATCATAATCTTCTTTGGCGATGGGATGGATGCCGTCGGATATCGCATTCAATTTTTCCAACAGATCCGATTGGTAAGTACGAAACTCTTCTAAAATAACCGAGGCCTTAAAAGCAAACATACCGCTATTCCAGAAAAAATTACCGGCTGTGATGTATTGCCGGGCCGTCTTTTTATCCGGCTTTTCAACAAACCGCTTGATTGTCAAAGCACCTTCAGATACCTCCCGGCCGCCTTCAACATAGCCATAGCCCGTTTCAGGATAGTGGGGTGTGATGCCGAAAGTAACGATATAGCCTTGCTCCGCCAGCCGGATGGCCGCCTTTAACCGCTCGTGAAAACTTTCAATATCACCGATGACATGATCGGCCGGAAAAACACATAAGACCGCATCCCGGTCGGCCGACAGTGTATGTAATACAGCCAGCAAAATGGCCGGGGCGGTATTCCGGCCGCTGGGCTCACAGATAATTTTACCTTCGGCCGGCAATCCGATTTCCTGCATGTGCCGCGCAGTCTCATGAAAATGCTGTTCCCCGCAAACGATCCTGACGCTGGCCGCATCCAGCACCGGCGACAATCGCTTGATGGTGCTTTGTACCAGCGAATCATTGCCGATGAATTTTACCAGCTGCTTGGGATAAAGCTGGCGAGACACGGGCCACAACCGGGTGCCGGTACCGCCGGCCAGCAAAATTGCATAAACGTTACCTGCCAAATCCCCCATTCGGTGGTCTCCCCTTTCTACCGTTTCTGTTAACCCTGTTATTGACTGCCGAAGAAGTCACCGCACGACAGAGCGTTTCCACGGCCTCGTAACCAAGGAAGCTGTGCACCTCCCGGGCCAGTGATCCGCCAGCTTTTAATTTCAGTACCTCCGGCAGAGCAATGATGGAATCCGTTTTATCAGGGCTTCGCAAATGAAGGAATCCCGGACACGATCCTGGATGACGTTTGAGTATGGCGTGCAAATCCGAAAGGGTCTCACGATTCGTACGGCTTATTTCCAGATTAAAATGAACGCTGGCCGCCCAGGTTTCTTCGGCTTTTTCTATGGGGATTACCTCATCGGCCAGGATTTTAACCGCCTGTTCGTCCTTTTGAACCTGCCCTTGGACCAGCAGGGCACGGTCTTCCACCAACAGATCCCTCGTATTGGCAAATACACGCGAAAAGACGATAACCTCCACTGCCCCGTGCATGTCCTCGATGGTCACAAAGGCCATCAGGTCCCCTTTTTTGGTGTTGATGATCTTGCTATTTTTAATAAGTCCGCCAATTCGCACAACGCCCCCGTCTGCCATATCCTTGATGGATACGGCATCGGCGTTGGTAAACTTATCCAGTAAATCTTTATAACGCGTCAAGGGGTGACCGGTCAGATAGAAACCGAGGGATTCTTTCTCAAAAGCCAAATACTGCTTTTCATCCCATTCACCAATTTCCGGCAAAGCGGGCGCGTTGATACCGGGTTGGTTGTCTCCACCATTGCCAAACAGCCCCATCTGGGGGTCGTTGCGCTCTTTTTGAACCCGCTGGCCATATTCAAGCGCACTTTCGATGGCTGCCATCAACTGGGATCGTTTGGCAGCGATCACATCGAAGGCGCCGCATTTAACCAGGCTCTCAATAACCCGTTTGTTTACCTTTTTCAAATCAACCCGTTCGCAAAAATCGAAGAACGATTCAAAGCGTTCTTCCCTGCGGCAGGCGATAATGGATTCGATGGCGCTTTCACCGACATTTTTGACGGCCACCAGTCCGAAACGGATCTGTGATCCGTCCACTGTGAATTCTATCTCACTTTCATTTATATCAGGGGGCAGAATGGGTATGTCGTGATTACGACATTCGGCAATAAATTTAACCACACCATCTGTGGAATGCATTTCACTGGTCAACAAAGCGGCCATAAATTCCACCGGATAATGCGCTTTAAGATAGGCTGTCTGGTAAGCAATCAGGGCATAGGCGGCGCTGTGTGATTTGTTGAAGCCGTATCCGCCGAATTTTTCGATCAGATCAAACAGATTCCGGGCCCTCTTCTCAGGAATCTTATTGTCTACGGCCCCTTGCACAAACCGTTGCCGATGCTGGGCCATAATCTCAGGAATCTTTTTTCCCATGGCTTTGCGCAAATCGTCGGCCTCGGCCATGGAATATTTCGCCAAAACGCCGGCGATTTTCATGACCTGCTCCTGATAAACGATCACCCCATAGGTTTCTTTCAAAATGGGTTCAAGCTCGGGGACCAGGTATTGGACGGTTTTTTTCCCGTGCTTGCGAGCCACATAATCGTCAATCATGCCGCTTTCCATGGGCCCGGGACGATAAAGGGCCACCAGCGCGGTGATGTCATCAAAAGATTCCGGTCTTAACCGCACGAGCAAATCTTTCATCCCCGAGCTTTCGAGCTGAAAGACACCGGTGGTGTCGCCGGCGGCCAGAAGCCGATAGGTGTCCGGATCGGTTAATTCGATTTCTTCCAGCTGCGGTGGCGTTTTCCCTTGTCGCCCGATCAATTCAAGGGCTTTGGCAATCACCGTCAGATTGCGCAAACCCAGAAAATCAAATTTGACCAGACCGATCTTTTCGACAATATTCATGTCGAACTGGGTCACCACTTCCCCCTTTTTTCCTCTATAAAGTGGAAGGTATTCAATCAGGGGCCGGTCGGCAATGACCACTCCGGCGGCATGGGTGGAGGCATGGCGCGGCAGTCCCTCGAGCACCCGACAGATCCGTATCAGGTCGGCCACGTTGGGGTCTTTTTCAGCCAGCTCCGCCAACCGCGGTTCCTGTTTGAGGGCGCCATCGAGGCTGATATTCAATACATCCGGCACCATTTTGGCAATCGCATCCACTTCCCGCAGGGGGATGCCCAGCGCTCGGCCCACATCGCGGATGACGGCCCGGGTTTTGAGTTTCCCGAACGTAATGATCTGGGCCACATAATCACCGCCGCCGTATTTATCAACCACATACTTATACACATCTTCCCGGCCGTCTATACAGAAATCCACATCGATGTCCGGCATGCTTTTACGGGCCGGGTTGAGAAAGCGTTCAAAAATTAATCCATGGCTGATGGGATCAAGATCGGTGATGCCCAGACTGTAGGCCACCAGGCTGCCGGCGGCAGACCCCCGGCCGGGTCCTACCGGCACGCCGGATTTTTTGGCATAGGATATGAAATCGGAAACTACCAAAAAGTAGCTCATATATTCCATTTTCTTAATCACCGATATTTCATATTCCAGACGCTGGCGATACACGGTCTCATCTATCTGTGAATTTTTTCTTTTTACCCGCTCAAGAACACGACCAAATCCCTGCCATACCTTTTCTTCAAACAGCTCTCCCACCGTCTGTTCCGAGCCGGTATCAAACTTAGGAAAGTGGTAGGTATTAAAATCAAATTCCAGGTTGCAGCGCCGGGCGATGTCCACCGTATTGCTGATAGCATCCGGGTAGGCCTTAAAAAAGGCATGCATCTCGTCTTTGGTTTTAAAATAAAGTTGATCGGTTCTGAATTTCAGGCGGTCGGCATCATGGATGGTTTTACCGGTCTGGATGCACAACAAAACATCATGGGCACGCACATCCTCTCTGTCCAGGTAATGGCAGTCATTGCTGGCAACCAGCGGTATCGACAATCGCTGGCTCATGTCTAATAGCGCCTCATTGACACGCTCCTGAATGTCAATACCGTTGTTTTGCACTTCCAGATAAAAATGGTTTTCCCCAAAGATCTTCAGGTACTCTTGCGCGGCCGCGTCAGCAAGCTCCATTCTACCGTCCTGAATCCGTCGCGGGACCTCACCGTGCAGGCAGGCCGACATACCGATCAATCCGTTGCTGTGTTCTCTGAGAATCTGTTTGTCGATGCGAGGTTTATAATAAAACCCTTCAAGCTGAGCAGCGGAAGCCAATTTGCAAAGGTTGCGATATCCCTCCTGATTTTCAGCCAGCAGGATTAAATGCGACAGGTCCTTATTGTCCAGCGGGGTCTTATCAAAACGGGTTCGAGGCGCAACGTAAATTTCAATGCCGATAATAGGTTTGATACCGGCTTTGGTGGCTTTTTCATAAAACTCGATGGCTCCGAACATCGTGCCGTGATCGGTGGTGGCCACCGAATGCATATCGAATTCCGACACCCGCTGCAGCAAATTGTCGATTCGGATGGCACCATCTAATAAGCTGTACTGGGTGTGAACATGCAAGTGGACGAAATCGGGGGACTTAGAAGTTGTCATGGGGTAATTTACTCTCTCGATTATATAAAGTTGATTGAGTTAATTTAGTTGATTGAGTTGATTGGGTTGATTGAGTTGATTGCAAGGGCGTCGGTTAGTCGAATAGGCTGAAATCGTCTACCTAATCAACTATTTAACTAATCCGGGTTGCGCGTTACGGGTTACGGGTTGCGGGTTTTTCGATTTCGGATTTTGGATTTCGGATTTAAAAGATCTCACGGACAGGATTCGGGTTGCGTGTTGCGGGCTGCGGATTACGCGTTGCGTGGTGAAAAACAGACAATCCGAAATCCGCATTCCCAAATCCCAAATCGCTTACCGGTTACTCTAACCGGTAATTGGGTGCCTCCTTGGTGATAATCACATCGTGAACATGGCTTTCGCGCATGCCGGCGGCACTGATTTTGACGAATCGCGCTTTTTCCCTCAATTCATCCAGTGTACGGCAACCGCAATATCCCATACCGGCTTTCAACCCGCCGACCAGCTGGAAAATATTGGCAGACAGTGACCCTCTATAGGGCACACGGCCGACGATTCCCTCGGGGACCAGCTTGTCATCTTCAGCCTGTTCACTCTGATAATAGCGATCCTTACTGCCTTTTTTCATGGCCTCAATCGAGCCCATTCCGCGATACATTTTGTAGCTGCGACCCTGGTAAAAGACCACTTCCCCCGGGCTTTCCTCGGTCCCGGCTAAAAGTCCGCCGACCATGATACAGTGAGCACCGGCGCCAATCGCTTTGGTGATATCACCGGAAAATCGAATCCCTCCGTCGGCTATCATGGGAACGCCGGTTTTGCCTGAAATGGAACGGCAGTTCATAATGGCGGTCATCTGCGGAACCCCGATACCGGCCACAATGCGTGTGGTACAGATCGAACCGCCACCGATACCGATTTTAACACCGTCTACGCCGGCATTGATCAAGTCTTCAGCGCCTTTGGAGGTGCCCACATTGCCGGCGATCAACTCTAATTCGTCAAACGTACGTTTTAATGTTTGGACCGCATCAATCACATTTGCGGAATGGCCGTGGGACGTATCAATCAAAATGACATCCGCCCCGGCTTTAAGGAGTGCTTCAGCCCGCTCCACCATATCGGGACCTACTCCGACAGCCGCCCCCACCCGCAGACGCCCCCGGCTATCCTTGCAGGCATTGGGGTATTTTCTTATCTTTTCAATGTCCTTGGTGGTAATCAGTCCCGTCAGGCGGCCCTCTTTGTCAACCACCAGCAGCTTCTCAATCCGATGCCGGTGCAGCAGCTTTTTGGAATCCTCCAGGGCAATTCCCTCGGAAACGGTTATCAAATTGTCCTTGGTCATAACATCCGCAACTTTTTTATTCAGATCGGTTTCAAACCTGAGATCCCGGTTCGTCACGATTCCAATGAGTTGATCCCCGCTGGTCACGGGCATTCCGGAAATCCGGTAATGCTCCATTAATTCAAGAACCTCACTAACCTTCTGTTCCGGTCGAATGGTCACCGGATCAACGATCATTCCACTCTCGGACTTTTTGACTTTGTCAACCTCAACGGCCTGGCTTTCAATACTCAGGTTGCGATGGATAAACCCCATACCGCCTTCCCGGGCCATGGTGATGGCAGCATCCGCCTCGGTGACGGTGTCCATGGCAGCGGTGACAATCGGGATATTAAGGCTTATATTTTTTGTCAAAGGGGTGCTGATATTGACATCTTTTGGCAATACATTGGAATAGTTGGGAATCAACAACAAATCGTCAAACGAATAGGCTTCTTCAGGTGGAATTTTTGGCATCGGTATCCTCCATCAACATGGTAATAATGCAGCCCCGGAAGTCGTCCAACCCGGGGATCATTTTTATTCAGACATTTAAGGGCTAAAACTCAAATCCGGAAATAACAAATCACAAATCGCAAATTACAAATAATATCCAATGACCAAACATCCAAATCTCAAACAACGGATGTGATATCGAATGCACACATTATTTAGTCAATCAATTCGCAAATTCGATCACGAATTTACTTACTCAGGACTTAGTGCTGCCCTCGGCCATGAGCTCAGGCCGAATGGAGCAAGCAAATATGTCGAGCTATCACCTTGAATTACTTTACCTTAATTTGTGTATCGGAGCACTTAGTTTTGGTCATTGTAATTTTGAATTTGGAATTTATTTGAAATTTGGTGCTTGTATTTTGAATTTTGCCACAAAAGAAGGATTTCCCACTCAGATGAGAAGGATGGGCATCGAATAGCAAATGGTCGCATCTTTGGCAATCTTTAATTGTAACCTTGACATCATGGGTGAAGCCATAATAAAAAAGCCTTTCCCGGAGAATAAAAACAGTTAGAGCTTATAATCTAAAATTTGATATCAAAACGGTTGATTATCCCCATGCTTATCAATATTAACCAGCAAAATCCCCAGCAGCGACTCATCCAGAAGGTCGTGGATATCCTTAAAAGCGGGGGGGTCGTCGTCTACCCAACCGATACCTTTTATGGGATCGGATGCGATATCATGAACAAAAGAGCCATTGAAAGGATCTACCAGATAAAACAGCGCAATAAAAGCAAGCCCTTTAGTTTTATCTGTTCCGGTCTGAAAAACATCAGCCATTATGCCAAGGTTTCGAATTATGCCTATAAAACCATGAAACGACTTTTACCGGGCCCTTACACCTTCATTCTGGAAGGATCAAAGCTGGTTCCCAAAATCATGCTCACCAAACGTAAAACCGCCGGCATTCGGGTTCCGGATAACCCAATTTGTCTGGCCCTGGTAAAAGGATTGGGAAATCCGGTCATAACCACCAGTGCCACCCGGCCGGATGGAACAATTTTCCATGATGCATCCCTGGTTCATGATTATTTTGGCAACCGCATCGATGCCGTTGTTGACGGCAGTATTGTGCCCGGTCAACCGTCAAGTGTCATCTTATTGATTGATGATATTCCTGAGGTAATTCGCAAAGGCATGGGAGATGTCAGTATCTTTGAATGAGCAGGAGGTGTCCTGCTGAATTCAGTGTTAGAATAGAGACGCCCGTCTCATCGTTGGAGCAGCGACGGGACAGGCGCTTTTAAACAATTATTGCTTTTAAAAATTTAGTCCTCGTTTAATTTTTCCTGGAGATTCTCCCGTAAAATTTCACCAAATGAGGATGTCGCCGGGCCTATATTGTTGACGTAGTCGCTGAGCAGATTCTGTTCGTCGTCAATTTCCATGCGTTTAATGGAAAGCCCGATCCTTCGTTCTTCACTGTTGATGTTCATCACCCTGGCGGTGATGACTTCGCCGACATTATATTTTCCGACCGGCGTTTTGATCTTTTCCTTACTGATCTCCGATACATGAACAAGGCCTTCAATGCCTTCCTCAAGCTCTACAAAGACCCCGAAATCCGTTAGATTGGTCACGGTGCCGGTAATCTCTTTGCCGACCTGATAGCGCTCAGCCACCGATTTCCAGGGATCTTCCTGCAGCTGTTTTATTCCGAGGGAGAATCGTTCGCTTTCCTTTTCAATATCCAGCACGATGGCCTGGAGCATGTCTCCTTTCTTATAGAGCTCGGAGGGATGCTTAATACGCTTGATCCAGGATATATCCGATATGTGAATCAGACCGTCGATTCCCTCGTCAATGCCGATAAACAGGCCGAAATCGGTAATATTTTTTATCTTCCCCTCAATGGTGGTGCCGACGGGATATTTTTCGGCGATAACGTCCCAGGGATTGGGAACTACCTGCTTCATTCCCAGAGAAATCCTCCGGCTTTCAGGTTTGATGTCGAGTACCACGGCCTCAACTTCTTCTCCGACAGATACAACCTTGGAAGGATGGCGAACTTTGCGGGTCCAGGACATCTCGGATACATGGATCAATCCCTCTATTCCTTCCTCCAATTCCACAAACGCGCCGTAATCGGTCAGGCTGACAACCACGCCGGTAACCCGTGAACCCAGGGCATATTTCTCCGCCGCAATCGACCAGGGATCATCAGTGAGTTGCTTCATCCCCAGAGAGACCCGCTCCTTTTCCAGATCATAACTCAATATTTTTACGGTAATCGTATCACCAACGGAAAAAAGCTCTGATGGATGCTTGACCCGTCCCCAGGACATGTCGGTGATATGCAGCAGTCCATCTACGCCGCCGAGATCGATGAATACCCCGTAATCCGTGATATTTTTCACGATGCCTTCGACAACCTTGCCTTCATAAATTGATGCCAGGGTGGCGGATCGCTGTTCTTCACGTTCCTTTTCTAAAATAGCCCGCCGGGACAAAACGATGTTACTGCGCTTTCGATTGTATTTCAGGATCTTAAATTCAAAAGTTTTGCCGACAAGCTCGTCGAGGTTGCGGATGGGACGCAGGTCCGCCTGGGAACCGGGTAAGAAGGCCTGAACCCCGATATCCACCGAAAAACCGCCTTTCACCCGGTTGGATATGACACCCTCAACCGTACCGTCATCATCATAGGATTTTTTAATTGCATCCCAGGTTTTGATATTGGCAGCCTTTTCCTTGGACAGGACCACACGCTCTTCCTCGTCATCCCACCACTCGACCATTACTTCTACGCTGTCTCCCATTTCGGCGGTGATATTGCCATCTTCGTCTTTAAATTCAGACAATCGGATCTGTCCCTCGGATTTGTAACCGATGTCTACAAGAACATGGTCTTTGTCGATTGAAATTATCCGACCGGTGACAACCTCCCCTTCGGCAAAACGCTTGAAGCTTTCTTCATACAGATTCATCACATTTTCCATGCTGTCGCCGGGTTCCTGACTGGTTTCGGCAGACCGCTCGGTCGAAGATTCTGCGGTTTCGGCATTTAATTCATCATCTTCAGGTTTCTCCCCGCCGGTTTCGGCATTTAATTCATCACCTTCAGGTTTCTCCCCGCCGGTTTCGGCATTTAATTCATCACCTTCAGGTTTCTCCCCGCCGGTTTCGGCATTTAATTCATCACCTTCAGGTTTCTTCCCGCCTTCTGATGGATTCAACGCATCTTCGTCTGAAAAATCAGTCTGATCTGTGTTTTCGTTTTCATCTTTGTTGGTCGTGTCAACCATAAAAAAAAATACCCCCTTAGCCATTTTTATCGTGTAACTTGAGCCTGTAGTATAATCCACTATTTTTAGCAGACTTGTTGAAAAAAGCAATGATTAATTTGAAATATTGTCCCGACCTTGTAATTAACTTTAAAAATGATTATTCCTCCAGATGAGATACCATCAAATCGACCACCGCTTCGGCGGTCAACTCTGTGGAATCAATAATAATAGCATCCGGAGCCGGCTTCAACGGTGCCACCTCCCGGGTGCTGTCATTTCGATCACGTCGCTGAATATCCCGTTCCACCTCATCCAAAGTCTGGGAGCTTTGCAGCTTTTGCTCCTCAAAACGTCTCAAGGCTCTGGTATGGGTAGATGCGTCCAGAAAGAATTTCACATCGGCATCCGGAAAAACCACGGTGCCCATATCTCTTCCTTCAAACACGGCGGCTTTTTGCCAACCCAGATTTTTTTGAACATCCAGAAGAAATTCCCTCACCACCGGCCGGGCCGAAACAGCCGAGGCCAGCATGGTAATCTCCGCCGTGCGAATACGATCGGAGATATTTTCCCCGTTTAAATACAGACTTAAACCCTCATCATTTCTAACAAAGGTCAGATTAAGGTCGCTGCAAAGGCGTTTCAAATCATCATCATTTTCCGGGTCGATACCCCGGCTTTGAACGGCCAGGGCCATTCCTCTGTAAAGTGCCCCGGTATCAATATATCGATACCCCAGCCGGTCCGCCAGAGCGCGACTGACGGTTGTTTTACCGGCACCCGCCGGCCCATCGATGGTGATTAGTAGCTTATCCATATTTTGTCTTGTTTAGACGGAAGCCTGTATCCGGCCTCTGGGTGCAAAATTATAAATGGTAAAAGGTATAGGGTATAAGGTTTAGGGTTGAAGGTACAAGACCAAATCTGATCCTTTTCGTGCTCGTCCTGGGTAGTCTGTATTGTATCAAGGACGCGGGACGACGACGACGGAAGCGGGGTTTGCCGCGTCGAAGCCCATCGGGCGAAGACGGGTCATCTGTCTACTGATTGCAGAGATCTATCCTCGGGGTCTCTTACTATGAGCTATGAACTGTTTTCCCCTTGTGCCCTACGCCGTAAACCCTATACCTTATACCTTGTACCCTATACCCTATTTATACCTTATACCTTCCACCTTAAACCTTATACCATTAATAGTATTCCTCGATTTGCAGTTTGAAATCCGATGCTAAAATCCTCTGACTAACGTCTTTTATAATACGCTCCCCAATGCCTCCAGAAAGCGAACATTCTCAGCATGCAGGCCAACGTTTACCCGGATGCAGTCCGGATATCCGTAAGATGTCATGGAGCGCACAATGACCCCCTGCTTCAGAAGATCCTCGAAAACTTCATTGGCGTTCTTGCCCACCTTAATCAGCAAGAAATTGGCATGGGATTTAAAGTATTCAATACCGAGATCATCCAGAGCTGCGTATATAAAGTCCAGCTCATCAGAGACCAGTTTTACGGTCTCTTCAAGAAAGCTCTCGTCTTCGAGGGCCGCGATGGCCGCAGCCTGGGCAAGAGAATTCACATTGAATGGCTGTCTGACACGGTTGAGAATATCAGCTATAGATGATGGCATGAGCCCAAATCCGATGCGAAGTCCGGCAAGTCCGTAAGCCTTGGAAAATGTGCGCAAGCCCACCACAATCTTACCTGAATCCAAATAGTCAATACTGTTGGGGCAATCTCGGTCGCTGACGAATTCAATGTAGGCTTCATCGAGCACTAAAACGACGTCGGCCGGCAGCGCCGTGACAAAGTTATCCAGTGCTTTCTTTGGAATCAGTGACCCGGTGGGGTTATGGGGATTGGTAATAAATACCAGGCGTGTTTTGGGACTGATGCATTCGAGCATACCATCCAGGTTGGTAGAGGTACCTTTTAACGGCACTTCCACCGGCACGGCACCCGAGCAGCGGATCATAATCTCGTAAAACAAAAATGACGGCCGGGGCAAAACGGCTTCGTCTCCGGGCAGCAGAAGCACCCTGGCCAGCATGGCAATAATATCGTCTGAACCGTTGCCTAGCACGATGTTTTCGCTTTTTACATCATATCGCTTCGATAGACTTTCAGTCAGATGATAGCCGCCGCCATTGGGATATCGATGGAGGTCTTCGACCGCCTGCCGGATGGCTTTCATAGCCATGGGGGACGGCCCCAGCGGATTTTCATTGGAGGCCAGTTTGACGGCATCGGTGATGCCATATTCACGCTCAAGCTCTTCTAACGGCTTACCCGCAACATAAGGTTTGAGTGACAGGATATAATCGGGCACGCAAAGTTTCATTGTGTGAGGGCCGCCTTTCGGCCTTCCTCAAGCGCCTGCATATTGAGCGGGATGAGTTTCTCTTTCTGGGCAAATTTAGCTTTTACGGCCTGTTGCAACAATTCAAAATCGACAACCTTGCTGCGGGCAACAAAGGCCGCCAGGGCGACGATATTGGCGGCTTTGATATTTCCCAGATCTTTGGCGATCTCGATGATCGGCACCCTGATAACATCCACATCATCGCGGCCGGCGTCAACGGGTATCATGGAGCTGTTAATAAATACCACGCCGCCGGCTTTCACACTTGAGACAAATTTTTCCAAAGACGGACGGTTCATGGCAACCAGATGCTGGGGGTTCCGAATGATTGGGGAACCGATGAGTTGATCGCTGATGACCACGGTACAATAGGCAGTTCCGCCCCTCATCTCCGGACCATAGGAGGGGATCCAGACAACTTCAAATCCTCCATCCATGCCGGCCTGGGCCAGAATTTGTCCCATTACCATGATCCCCTGACCGCCGAACCCGGCGAATTGAATTTCACTTTGCATGACTTCTCCAAATATAATTGATAGCTATTGTTTGCTGGCCGCTTATTAATGTTTGATTGCCAATAGGGTTGCTATAAATTAATGGTACAAGGCAGAAGGTATAGGGTATAAGGTGACTGGTTGGGTGATCGAAATCATTTACCTTATACCTTACACCTTTTACCTTAAACCAATTTGCCAACAGCACTAAACTGCATCAGATCTGAGATTTACTTTTGAGAATTCCAACTAACTATCCTAATCCCCCTCCGGGGTTTTAAAAACACCCAGCGGGAAATAGGGCAGCATTTTCTCTTCCGCCCATGTTAAGGCCTCAAGGGGCGTCATTCCCCAGTTTGTAGGGCAAGTACTGATCAGCTCCACCAGACTAAAACAACGATTCTCCATTTGATACGTAAAGGCCTGCTTGATAGCTTTTTTGGCCTTTTTGACGTATTTGGGTCTGGTCAGGGTTTGCCGGGTAATATAGGCAGGCGTTTCCAAAGTTGCCAGCATTTCGGCTATCTTGATAGGCATGCCGGTGTTGACGGTTTTCCGTCCGAAGGGGGATGTTGTCGTCCGCTGGCCGGGCATTGTCGTCGGCGCCATCTGGCCGCCGGTCATCCCATATACGGCATTGTTGATAAAAATGGTCGTAAACTTTTCACCCCGATTGGCGGCGTGCACGATTTCGCCCATTCCGATACTGGCCAGATCGCCGTCGCCTTGATAGGTGAAAACCATCAGATCCGGTCGAACCCGCTTAATCCCGGTAGCCATGGCGGGTGCCCGGCCATGGGCGGCCTCCTGAAAGTCAAATGTAAAATAGTTGTACATCAGGACGGCACAGCCGACCGGCGCTATGCCGACAGTGCGCCCCCGGATACCGAGTTCGTCGATCACCTCTGCTACCAGCCGGTGTGCTATTCCATGGGTACAACCCGGACAGTAATGCGTAATCGTGTCTGCCAGGGCTTGCGGTTTCTGAAATGTTTTTCCCATTTCCGGTACTCCTAAATTTTGACTATTTAACTATTTTCCGAACTTCATCCATCACTTCTTCGGGTGTCGGAACTTCACCGCCGCATTTGCCGTACCAGTAAACAGGCCTTTTTCCGGCAATACTGCGCTCCACGTCTTCCATCATCTGCCCCATACTCATTTCAATGCTGAACACGGCCTGACAGCTTTCTTTGCGGGCGGCTTCAAAGACAGCCTGGCGAGGAAATGGGAAAAGAAACTGGGGTCGCAGCATGGCAACCTCTAAGCCGTCTGTCTTGAGCCGATCAATGGCCGTGCGGCACACCCGGCTCATCGTCCCGTAACTTACGATTAACGCTTTATAATCCCCATCGAAGTTATAGTTCTCAAAACGTATCTCCTCCTGCTCCATTTGTTCGTATTTGGCCTTCAGCTTCATATTATGAGCGTTAAGTTCTGCGGGATCCAAATAAAGGGTTTTTACCAGATTGCGTTTGTCACTTTTGCGGGTATCCATTCCACTGGTGGCCCAATCATCTTTATTGGACGGTTCTGTTTTAAGGTGTTCCGGAAATTCAACCGGCTCCATCATCTGGCCGATTAAACCGTCGCCCAGAATCATCACCGGGTTACGATATTTCTCTGCCAGGGGAAAGGCTTCCATGACCATTTCAACCGTTTCCTGGACACTGGCCGGTGCCATAACCAGCAATCGATAATCGCCGTGGCCGCCGCCTTTGGTGGCCTGAAAATAATCCGCCTGGGAGGGAAGAATTCCGCCCAATCCGGGTCCGCCCCGCATAATATTGACAAATACGGCCGGGCACTCGGCAGCCGTAATATAGCTGATGCCTTCACTCATCAGACTGACGCCCGGACTGGAAGAGGTGGTAAACACTCTTTCTCCGCATGCCGATGCACCAAAGATCATATACGATACCGCCACCTCACTTTCACCCTGCAAAAATAAGCCGCCAACCTCGGACATGCGTTTGGAAAGATACTCAGCCACTTCAGTTTGCGGTGTAATGGGATAGGCAAAGTAATTCAAGCATCCGGCCCGAATGGCAGCCTCGGCTATGGCCTCATTGCCTTTCATCAAAACTTTACTCATCTTCATCCTCCGTTTATTTTTGTGCCGCCTTTTTCTCTTCGATTTCGCTGATTGCGATGGCCACATCCGGACACATCGTACAACAAATTGCACAGAATATGCAATCTTCCGGGCGTGCCTGGAAGGCCGGAAAATAGCCCTTGGTATTAAGCTTGTCTGAAATTTCCAGAACATTTTTGGGGCATGCATCAACGCATATGCCGCATCCTTTGCAGATATCGCTGTCAATAAAATGTTTGTATGTCATCCAGATAAACTCCCCTTAGAATTGAAGATTGACGATCTCGTAAAAAGTAAGAAAAGCAGACTTTTTACGAGTGTATTTAGTATTTGGTGTTTAGTGTTTAGTATTCTGACTTACCGATATAGTATCCTATATTTCATTCCAAATACCAAAAACGAAATACCAGACACCTGATGCATTTGACCTATTACGAATTTATCAAAATTTAGCTAAATATATTTGTTTGGTCACAGAATACGAAAAATATCCTTAAGTAAATGAATCCCCAAATTCTCCGGCCTCTTTCCAGGGTGGAACCAGTTGCCTGGCGATGGTCAAAACCGGACAGGTAAATCGCTGAATCTCGATATCCGGCAGCAACTCCTGGGCAATGGTGATAAACTCCAGCGGCAGGCCGCTGGCGGCTGATAATTTTTGAAGAAAATCATAACCGCTGTAAATTTCTTCGGTGCCGGTCTCGTCAATCAGGTTGGCATTGCCGATAAGACCCGAGATGGTCAAATGAGCCGCTTTTTCAATTTCATCCCTAATTTTCAAGCAACCCTCAACGGTGGTCGTCTGGGGACGCAATGGATTAACCACCTGCAGCATGTGAACCTGCCCACCCGAAAATGCATCCGCCAGAGCTGCCAGGACCATTGCACCGGCATCATCGCCCCCGACATCCAGTATCACCAGGCCATCGGGCTGTCGAATCATACCGGCAATGGTCGGGCTGAGGATCGGAAGATCGGCTTGCATATACTCCTGGGGGGGTAATACCACCTCGATACCACATGCTTCTAACGCTTTGCGGGCCTCCCGGGTTCTAAAATAAGGATTTACCAAATCCAGATCGGCAATGCGAACGTCCAGCCCCCTGTGTTTAAGGTGAACCGCCAGATTTATCGAAACTTCCGTTTTGCCGCTGCCGAAATTTCCAACGACGACGACGATTCCCTTTAAATTGATTTCCAAACCAGATCCTTTGCCGCACCCGAATTTAAAAAGTGTTTGAACGCCCGTATATCAGAAGCGGTGCGAACGGAATCTGGTAATCTAAGTGGAAATTTACATTATGTCAAGAATTTTCAGGACTCTAATAGGGCCATGTCATTAAATAGATAACTAACTGAAACAAAGTAATTTATCTATTGGTATAGTATTTACTTTGACGTTATCCTGGGCCTCTACAAGCGATAGTCCAGGAGGCTGACCCTTTTTCTGCTTTCGATTCAGCCGACAGTATGTTAATAAAAATTAATGTATTCAATTAATCGCATGACAAAAGTACTAACCGGAATTGAAAATCTGATCAACAAACCCCGTCAATGGATTTCCAATGAGCGAATCGGTCTATTGTGTAATCCGGCTTCGGTGGATCGTCATCTAACCCCTAGCCGCCAGCTATTAAATCAAGTGTTTCCGGAACAATTAAAAGCGCTGTATTCCCCCCAGCATGGTTTGTTTGCCGAAAAACAGGACAATATGATCGAGTCCGAAAATATGCTGGATCCGGTTTTGAAGATTCCGGTTTTCAGTCTTTATGGTAAGACCCGCATTCCGGACGCGCGCATGTTCGAGCCCATTGATGTCCTGCTGGTTGACCTGCAGGATGTCGGCACCCGGGTGTATACGTTCATTTATACGCTCGCTTATTGTCTGGAGGCCGCTCGAGAATATGGTATCAGGGTTGTTATTCTGGATCGGCCAAATCCGGTTAACGGGATAGCGGTCGAGGGCAATTGCCTGACTGCTGACTGTGCATCATTTGTGGGCCGCTACCCGATCCCCATGCGGCACGGATTGACCGTCGGCGAGCTGGGGACTTTGTTCAACGATTACTTTGAGATCGGCTGCGATCTGGCGGTGATCCCCATGAGCGGTTGGAAGCGAAGCATGCTGTTTGCCGACACCGGTCTGCCCTGGGTTGCGCCCTCACCCAATCTCCCGACACCGGTGTCGACCCTGGTTTACCCGGGGCAGGTATTATGGGAAGGCACCAATGTATCGGAGGGACGCGGAACCGCCCAGCCGTTTGAGCTGTTCGGTGCACCCTATATCGATGCACCAAAAATCCTTGGTACATTGGAAAATGCCAAGCTGGCGGGGGCTGTGCTCCGACCCACGGTGTTTGAGCCCACATCGAATAAATGGCAGCAAACCGCCTGTAATGGCTTTCAAATCCACGTCACCGATTCCCGGCAATATCGGCCCTATTCAACCACCCTGCACCTGCTTCAAGCCGTAATGATACATCACAGGGAACAATTTGAATGGAAAGCACCCCCTTATGAATATGAATTTGAGAGAATGCCCATCGATTTGATTATCGGTGATCGCGCCATCCGTGAACGCCTTGAAAAACTGGAACCGGTTGATGAAATTGAAGCTTCCTGGCAGGAGGAACTTGACCGATTTAAGAAGATCGGCAAAGGCTTTCATCTATATAAATAAAAGATGGCAGCTGGTACTGGTAGGTTTCAGGTGTCAGCCCAGCCTCTGTC
>JAIVWA010000021.1:0-334 GCA_049190255.1 Gammaproteobacteria bacterium
CAGGCTGTCGGGATCGGACATCCTCATACAATAACTTATGAAATTTTACGCGAAATGATGCCCGAGTTGGAAAAAAAGGTCAAATTGGTTCCGGCCTCTGAGATTGTCCATCCCGTCGGATGAAGTCGACAGGCATACAAAATTGATATTCCATTCGAACCACCGCTTGGCAAAAAATACAATTAATTAGAATGGGCTCAGCTTATCCAGACTTGACATTGAACAATGAGTTCTTTATGATTTTCGCAATAAGGATCCATCACGACAGGAGGTTTAAAGATTCGATATTTATTTGTTTTGGGCAGATTCCTGTAAAAGATAGTAAAACAATTTT
>JAIVWA010000021.1:341-17583 GCA_049190255.1 Gammaproteobacteria bacterium
GAGTTGAGATAGATCCTGACTTGACATAAGGCAATGAGTTCTTTATTCTTTTCGTAATAAGGATCCACTACGACGGGAGGATTAAAGATTCGATATTCAATCATTTGAAAATAGGGAAAATAACCCAATAATCCGCCTCAGGCGGACTAAGGGCCTAAATACCGTGTCAGACCCCGTAATAGAAAAAGAAATATGAGCGAATCGGAACCTTTATATAATAGTCGCGTAACCAAGATATACATTCAATATCTGCAAAAATATTACCCGGATATTGATGTCGATTCGGTTCTCGATGAATTGGGAATCGCAAAGTACGAAATTGAGGACCCGGCGCACTGGTTTACACAGGACCAGCAGGATCGTTTACATGACGTTCTGGTAGCCCGCACAGGTAATCCCAATATTGCCAGAGAAGCCGGACGGTATGCAACATCCTCTGAAGGTCTGGGCGCCACCAAACAGTATGCGCTGGGCTTAATGAGCCCGACGGCCGCCTACCAGTTTATAGAAAAGATATATGTCTTGATGAGCCGGGGGGCTGATGTCAGTGCCAAGAAAATCGGGGCGCATCAGGTTGAAATTACCGCCATTCCCAGACCCGGTGTCAAGGAAAAACCCTATCAATGTGAAAATAGAACCGGCCAGTTTGAGTCCGTTGCACGCTTGTTTACAGACAAATTTGCCCAGATCGATCATCCCTCCTGTGTTCATAAAGGGGATAGTTGCTGCCGCTACATAATAACATGGGCGAAATCCCCCAAGATTCATTGGACGCTGGCCCGCAACTATCTCCTGTTAATCAGCGTTATCGCTCTACCCATATTGTTTTTCGCCTTACCGTATTTAACCTGGGGAGTTGTAGCGCTGGCCTGCGCTTTCTCCACCGTGCTGTTGTCATATGGCAGCTTGCGCTATGAAAAAAAAGCGTTGGCCCGAATGATTGAAACCCAGAAAGAAGCCGCCCAGGACAATATTGGTGAAAGTAATATACGCTATAACAACGCCCTGATGGTTCAGGAAATCGGTCAGGCAACCGCCAGCATTCTTGATATTGACCGCCTGCTGAAAACAGTGGCCGGCGTTATGGAAAAACGGCTGGACTTCGACCGCGGGATGATCATGCTGGTCAATAAAGAAAAAACCGTGCTGCGATATAGTGCCGGATATGGCCAAAACCGGCCCGAAGAAGAAATATTGAGAAGTACGCAGTTTCATCTGAATAATCCCGAATCAAAAGGGATCTTTGTCGTTGCCATTAGAGAGCAGCAACCGTTTTTAATAGATAATCTTGGTGAAATTCAAAACACTTTCTCCCAGCGAAGTTCTGAGATCGCAAACAAACTCGGTGGCCAGTCATTGATCTGTGTGCCGATTATTTATGAAAAGGAATCGTTAGGGCTTTTAGCTGTTGACAACAGCAAGTCCAGCCGACCCTTAAGACAAAGCGACATGAGTCTTTTGATGGGCGTGGCGTCACAATTGGCCATCAGCATTGCCAATGCCATGTCTTTCGAACAACTCCACAGCAGCGAGAAAAAATACCGCGAACTGGTGGAAAACGCCAACAGTATCATTCTACGTTTGGACAAAAATGGAAAAATTATTTTTTTCAACGAATTCGCCCAGCGGCTTTTTGGCTATTCGGAGAAGGAAATCGTTGGGAAAAACGCTGCACGTATCATTCTTCCGCCTTCCGGTCCAAACCACTTGAGCTTTAACAGGCTCAGCACTTCTTTACAAAAAGATCCAGAGCGTCCCGTGGTCAGTGAAAACCAAACAGAAACTAGATCGGGAGAAAAGATCCAAATCGCATGGACATACAAACCCATTTTCAACGACGCCGGCGGTTTTATCGAAATCCTTTGTATCGGCAATGACATCACCGAACTCAAACAGGCCAGCCAGGAAAAAGAAGAGTTGCAGATCCAGCTGCAAAGAGCCCAGAAGATGGAAGCCATTGGAACCCTGGCCGGCGGTGTGGCTCACGATCTCAACAATATTCTATCCGGTATTGTCAGCTATCCTGAATTATTACTATTGGATCTTAAAGAAGACAGTCCCTTGAGAAAACCGATATTAACGATCCAAAAGTCAGGGGAGAAGGCTGCCGCCATCGTCCAGGATCTGTTGACGCTTGCCCGCAGGGGCGTTGAGACCACCGAGGTGGTTAATTTAAATTCGATCGTTTCAGAATATCTTCAAAGTCCTGAACATGCTCGATTAGAACTAAACCATCCCAACATAAAGGTTGAACAAAATTTGGACGAAAACCTTTTAAACGTTCTGGGCTCCCCGGTTCATTTATCCAAAACGGTGATGAATTTAGTATCAAATGCCGCCGAAGCAATGCTCGAAGGCGGGCCTATTGTCATCACCACCGAAAACCGGCACATGGATAAAGTGAAAAATGGTTTTGATGAAATCGACAAAGGCGATTACGCCACGCTGATCATAACAGATACCGGCATCGGGATTTCACCGGAGGATATGGAAAGAATATTCGAGCCGTTTTATACGAAGAAAACCATGGGAAGAAGCGGGACCGGGCTTGGGATGGCAGTTGTCTGGGGAGCGGTAAAAGACCATAGAGGATACATTGATCTCCAGAGCAAGGAAGGTCACGGTACCGAGATCACCCTATATTTTCCGGTCACACGCAAAGTGTTTTCCCAGGAAGCTGAGATGGTCACCATTGAAGACTTCATGGGAGAGGGTGAATCCATTTTAGTGGTGGATGATATCCTGGAACAGCGTCAAATTGCCACAGAGATGCTGGAAAAACTGGGTTACTCGGTCACAACCATGCCCAGCGGTGAGGAAGCCGTCAAATACCTGCACAATCATACCACCGACCTGCTGATGCTGGATATGATCATGGAGCCCGGCATCGACGGGCTTGAAACCTACAAAAAAATCCTCAAGATTCACCCCGGCCAGAAATCCATCATTGCCAGCGGTTATTCTGAGTCAGCGCGCGTAAAAGAAGCCCAGCATTTAGGCGCCGGCACCTATGTCAAAAAGCCATATCTGTTGGAAAAAATCGGGCGGGCGGTCAGAACCGAGCTGGATAGGTAGGGTTCGGGTTACGCGTTACGGGTTGCGGGTGTCGGGTCCTTCGATTGCGGATTTGAGATTTGGGATTTCGGATTGGAAAAATTGAACGGATGAGATACGGGTGGCGGGGTGCGGGTTGCGCTGCTGGATACTTGATGCTGGATGCGCGATAAAAGTGGAAGGAAGGGTTCAGGGTAGATGGTTGAGGGCGTAAGGCTCAGGGCTTAAGGTACAGATTCCCTATATCTATCAATTTAAAATCAGATGTCATACCTTATTAAAATCCGAAATCCCAAATCCCAGATCCGAAATCGAATGATATCGCCTGGAGGGAAATGACACGACTGGCCCAATTTATTTCTTTTATGAGGAAATCTAATGTCCGATCAGATTCGCTGGTTAAAAACCCATTGCGCCAGGATGGATCATGGGGGCTGCGCATTAAGCGTAGGCGTTAAAAAAAATAAAATCGAAACGGTTAAAGGTGATCCGGCCGGATATTTAAACAAAGGCTATATTTGTCCCAAAGGGATGGCCTCGCCCGATCGGCTTACCCATCCCGATCGTCTAAAACACCCGTTGAAACGCAAAGGATCCCGGGGAGAGGGTAAATGGCAGGAAATATCCTGGGAGGAAGCCATTGCTCTGGTTAGTGATAACCTGCAGGCTGTTAAAAACCGTCTGGGCGCCAAGGGGGTTGCCTTTTGCCAGGGGATGCCCAAGGGATTGGAACACTTCGTCCTGATTCGACTGGCAAATACATTCGGATCACCCAACGTGGTCGTGGTTCAGGATGTTTGCCACGCGCCCCGCGAGATCAGCGGACTTCACACCTGCGGGTTTTACCCGGTCGCTGATTTTCATCATCGCAACGACCTGGTCCTGCTCTGGGGCAGCAACCCACCCAGCACCAACGAAGAAGGCCAGATTTGCAGTCTACTGCTGGAGCAGGTTAAACAGGGGACCGAACTGGTGGTGGTCGATCCCAGGCGAACGGAATTGGCGCAAAAAGCCAAACACTGGCTGCAAATCCGCCCGGGAACCGACAATGCCCTGGCCCTGGCGTTTTTAAATGTCATTATAGCTGAAAGCAGTTTTGACGAAGCATTTGTACAAAACTGGACCCACGGCTTTGATGAGTTGGCCGCCCATGTAAAGTCCTTTACACCAGAAAAAATGGCACCAATAACCTGGGTGCCTGCCGATCAAATCAGGGAAAGTGCCCAAGCCTTTGCCCGAGCCAAACCAGCCGCCATTGCCTGGGGCAATCCCATCGAACAAAATATTTATAGCTTTGATACGGCCCGGGCATTGATCTGTTTAATGGCCATCTGCGGCAACCTGGATATTCCCGGCGGTAATATCCAGGCCAATGAGCCGGACATTTTAAGCCTGGGCAAATTTGTACGCGCTGACCTGATACCCTCCAAGCGTAAGGAAATGATCCACGCCCACCACAACACCATCTCCAAGCTGATGACGGTTCCCCCGGCTTTTTTCAGAAAAGCAGTGCTGGAAGGCCTCCCGTATCCGGTGGGTGCTGCCTATGTGCAGTGCGCCAATCCAGTGCTCGCCTATGCGGATAGTCGCCAAACCTACGACGCCCTGATGAAGCTCGATTTTCTGGCTGTATCCGAAATTTTTATGACCCCCACGGCAGCCCTGGCCGATGTTGTCCTACCGGCTGCTACCCATTTCGAATTTAACGATATCGGGCATTACGGACTGGGTCACGGATATATCCTGGCACGACCCGCAGTAGTGGAACCTCCTGCCCAATGCTGGCCGGATATTAAGATCCTGAACGAACTTGGCAAAACAATGACTTCCGGTGAATACTGGTATGAAAACTGGGAAGATATGCTTGAGGCCCTAACCGCCCCGGCCGGTTTAAGTTTCAGCCAGTTTGCCGAAAAGGGGTATCTGAAAGGCGATGACCAATTTAAAAAATATGAGGATAAAGGTTTTAAAACGCCGACCGGCAAAGTCGAACTGTCTTTAAGCCAGGCCGCTAAATTAAAAGTAGCTGCGCTGCCCGACTTCAGCGGGTACCCGGAGCCGGAAGAACCTGACTATCCCCTCGTATTGACCAGCGCCAAAAGCCGCTATTACCTGCATTCTTCCTACCGCTGGTTGGAAAAACTGAGAAACAAACATCCGGACCCTCAAGTCCTGATCCATCCGGCAACGGCCGCTGAATATGAGATCAATGAAAATGACGCCATCGTGATTGAAACCCCTTCAGGAAGCATTACCCAATTTGCCCATCTCACCGACGCAGTGGATCCCCGGGTGATTTATGCCGCTTACGGATGGTGGTTTCCGGAAGAAAAAATGGAAGCGCTTTTCGGATGGGACCGGTCCAATTTCAACATCCTGACGTCAACTGAAAACCTGGGCCGGGAGTTCGGTACGCCCAATCTAAAGGGCATCAACTGCCGAATCCGGCGAACATTAGATCGGCGTTGACAAATAACAGCGACTCTCGGGCTTCAATCGCCCCTGAGCATATCATAAAGAGACTCTGGAAAGAGAAAGGTGAACTCATAACGGGCAAATGCCACGACATCTTTGTCCCGGATCTGGGCCGGTTTTTTATCCAGCCGCTTGCCGTTAATCCTGGTGCCGTTGGTCGATCCGCCGTCTCGAATTAGATAATTCCCCCGTTTAATTTCAATGAAGGCGTGCTGTTTGGATATAGCATAATCGGGCATGATCATATCGTTGCCGTCAACCCGTCCGATGCTAAAGATCTCGAGGCGTCCGGTGGCATATTCATTTTTCACCAGCGGATAAATCGCATGTTTCAGGCTATCCGATGCGGAAGCTGCGGCCTCATCAGTATCCACTTCAAAAATGACGGTTTTATTTAATTCCTCTTTGGCATGGCGGTTTTGAGTGGCCAGGGAGCCGGCCTGGATGGAGGAGCCCACAAGCACCGGCTGTTGCATAAAGCGTTCAAATTCCTCTTTATCGTATACAGTGGCCATTTTCTGAAGCATCTGAAGACCGATTCTTCCGGACGCATTCAGCATCTTGGAAATATCACCCAATTGAGTTCTGGTCTCACCGCCCGCCCCGGCGCTCTTATCGGTAGTCTTTTTTTGCTTTTTCATCAGGCCGAGAGCCTTACCGAACATTTTGTATCTCCCTTTCCCCGGTATCCATGAATTATTAAATTTTTATTGTAATTTCAAATTATTACATGCCGGGAGCATCTTCGCGATTGATTCATACGCCTTCAATAAAGTCTTTCGGTAAGAATGAGCAAAAACTTTAAGTGTTTTTAAACAGATTTGATTGACTCCGCACATAGGCCCTTATATGATACAGGCTTAATACCGAACCGCACCCGGTTCGTGCGGCAAGATACAGGTTCGACCGAAAATGCGATTGCTTCTTAATATAATTCTGATTACTTTAGCCATTTTGGCTTGCTACATGGAAGGTATTTACCTTTATTTTTGGCCCCCCCAGCCGGAAAAGGCGATTTATCTTACTATCCGGTCTCGCCGAACTTTCAGTTTCAATCAGCAAGAAGCCCTGGAAGTCAACCGTAAAAAGGCCTTTTCACTGTATGTTCCCGTATACCGCTATATCCCACCAAAAATTGAAGCTTCTAAGAAAAAATTTGAGGAATTTGGCAAGGCGGTAACCACTTTTCAGGAGAAAAATCAAAAAGGGGTGGAGGGTTTAAGGTTACAATTGCAAACGGATTTCGGAGTAACGCTTTCTCCCACCGATATTATCCATATTGTCAAATACCATGATCTTAACAACCTGTTGGAAGGTATACTCACCATAGAGGAATCCATCCTGCAAAACAAAATTCTGGGAGATACCCAGCATCTCCCGGGCAAAAATACCATCAAAATTAAAAATCCAAATTCCGAAGGTATGGTGACGCATGCGGTCGATGACCTGATTGCCCTAGAAAAAGCCCGGCATCTGATGGAGGAAAAAGTCCGGCAACTGTTTTGGCAGGTTGATAAACGCGTGCTGGATCCTGTTCTTAAAGTCTGTATGACAGCTCTGCAGCCGAACCTCAAATATGATCAAATAGAAAATGAGCGGCGCCTGGACAAAATCAACCAGGAGTTTCCTTCCGGGATCGTTTCGTACAAACCGGGGGATGTACTGGTAGCGTTTCAAAAAATATTGAATGAAAAGGACATATTGCTGCTGGACGCCTATCAGAAGCAGATAATGGCCGGTATATACCGGGATGTCCCCTGGATCATTTTTACCATCCTGTTTATGGTGGCGTTTTATAATTTATTCCTTTCGAAAATTCTGGTGAACGGATTCCGCTATGAGCCGCCTTACCGCTTTTTGTTATCACTGCTGATAACGACGGTCTTAATTCTTAAAGGCTACCTTGTTTTTATTGCCTTTCCAATCTTTGGCCTCCCCTTTTGCCTGCTGCCCATGCTGATCATCTTTTTAAACCACGGAAAAATAATTGCCACCGCCACCACCCTGGTGGGCGCCATGCTGGTCAGCCTGTTTACCGGGCCAACTTATGAAATTCTGATTTTTTTTACCTTCGGTGGGTTGGCAGCGGTTCTGGTTTCTTCAGGGCTGAGAAAACGTCTGCAAATTATTGTCCCCTCATTGATAGTCGGCTTCATCAACACGCTGGGCATCATCGTCTTCAATCTGGACTGGCAGGCGCTCGCCTATCAAATAGCACCCCTGCAATCAATTAATATACAAGCCTTGGTGGAAATAGTTGATGCCGCCCTGACACTGGAGGTTGCCTGGGCGGCTATCGGCGGCCTGGCAGCCGGTCCCCTGGCCCTTTTGCTCCTGCCGCTGCTTGAAATCGGCTGGGACACTGCTTCGACATTTAAACTCAATCGCTACATAGATCTCAATCGGCCACTGATGAAGGAACTTTTGTCCAAAGCACCGGGAACCTACCAGCATAGCATGACAGTGGCCTATCTGGCCCAGTCGGTGGGCGAAGTCATCGGGGCCGATACACTGTTGTTGCGAATCGGTGCTTATTACCACGACATCGGCAAAATGATGAACCCCAAGTTTTTTATCGAAAATCAGTTTAATGGCGAAAACCCCCATGACGTCCTCGAACCACGTGAAAGTGCCAGGATCATTGTTAATCACGTACGACATGGTATGAGAATCGGTCAGGAAGCGGGCCTGCCAAAAGCCGTGGTAGATCTGATTTTACAGCATCATGGCAGTCAGTTAATGGAATATTTTTACAATATCGCCGCCAAAACCTACCCCAAAAGTACGATTCAGGCAGAAGATTTCCGCTACCCGGGTCCCAAACCCCAGAGCGTTGAAGCGGCAATATTAATGGTTACCGATGCCGTAGAAGCCGCCTCCCGCTCTCTGGAGGATCCGACCCGCAAAAAATTTAAAAAAATGGTTCGCTTCATTCTGGTCAAGCGCATCGTTGACGGACAATTTGCCGAATGCGACCTGTCGTCCCGCGATCTTTCTAAAATCGTGCGGGCGTTGGTCGATGCCCTTGAAGCCTCTTTTCATTCACGCATCCGCTATCCGTGGCAGAGAAAAAAGCCCGCCCCCAAAAAGATCGGCTGGCGAATCGGCGCGGTCGGTGAAAAGGACCGGGATTATCGTGCCTTTCGACCCTAGCGTAACGTTCTGTATAAAACCTCATATAGACCGGTAATTGGCTAAATATACGAAAGTTACTTGCTTAATGAAAATCATCAAAATTCCAAGCACCAAAAATCAAATAATTTGATGCTTGTGATTTGGGATTTTTCGACAAAGGAGAACCTATGTCTTTGACCTTATTAGAAGGTAACGAAGCCGTTGCCCGGGGGGCGGTTGCGGCCGGATGCCGTTTTTTTGCCGGATATCCGATCACCCCGGCGTCCACCATCCTAAACGCCATGCTGGCCCTGCTGCCGCCCCTGGGCGGCGTCTGCCTCCAGGGAGAAGATGAGATCGCCTCCATCGGTGCCTGCCTCGGGGCATCCATGGCCGGATTAAAAGTGATGACGGCAACCTCCGGTCCGGGCATCAGCCTGTACAGTGAACAGATCTCCTTTGCCATCGGCAGTGAAATTCCCATCGTAATCGTCGATGTACAGCGCCTGGGACCGTCCACAGGGTCTGCCACCCGCGGAGCCGATGGCGATATCAATTTTCTGCGCTGGGGAAACAGCGGTGGGCTGCCGGTGATTGTGCTGGCACCCGTCAATGTGGCCGACTGCTTTACCTTGACCATCCAGGCTTTCAATCTGGCTGAAAGATTTCGCTGTCCGGTGTTCGTGGCATCCAACAAGGAAATCGCCATGACCCGGGAAAGTGTCGATGTGGAGGCCCTTCAAATACCCGCTGTCATCAATCGCGCGGCGCCTCCAGCGGGCACCAAATTTCTTCCGTTTCAGGTTCGCGAAGAAACAGGCGTGCCGGATTTTCTGCCCATCGGCGGAAAGGTGCTGGTGCGGCAAACCTCTTCGACCCACGGCACAAACGGTTACATCACCACCGATTATGACGAAATTGCCGGGATTATAAAGCGGCTAAAAAGCAAGATCCAATCGGCGGTCGACGAAATCTCATTTTACGAATCCTTCACCGCCAAAAAGGCGGAAACGTTAATCATCAGCTACGGCGTCACGTCACGAGCAGCCAAAGCGGTGTTCAATGATCTCAAAAAAACCAAGCGTCCGGTTTCCTTGCTGGTCCTGAAAACAATCTGGCCGGTACCTGAAACCGTCATTCGCCAGGCAGCCCGCGATGTCAGGCGGGTGATGGTGGTTGAAATGAACCTGGGCCAATATGTGCATGAAATTGAACGTATCCTGCCGGATAAACCCATCGATTTTCTTGGGCAGATGGACGGGCGCTTGATCGCCCCCCAGGATATCAAGGAGAAGATAATCAATGGCTAGTTTGCTTAATATTGAAAGACCACCCGTATTTTGCCCGGGATGTTCGCACGATAAAATTACCCACACTTTGGACAAAGCCTTTCAAAATATGGGATTGAGCGGAGAAAAGGTTGCGATTGTCAGCGATATCGGCTGCTCGGGTCTCTTTGACACCTTTTTCAACACCCACGCCCTGCACGGTCTGCACGGCCGAGCATTGACCTATGCCTCCGGAATAAAACTGGCCCGGCCGGATCTAAACGTCGTGGTCACCATGGGCGATGGTGGTCAGGGTATCGGCGGCGCACATCTGCTGGCCGCCTGCCGGCGGAATCTGGATCTGACCCTGCTGGTGCTCAACAATTTTAACTTCGGCATGACCGGCGGCCAATTTTCAGCCACAACCCCGCTGGATGCCCAGGTCGGGTCCGGTTTTTTAAACCAGCTGGAACATCCCTTGGACATCTGCCGGGTGGCTCGCTCGGCCGGCGCACCGTATGTCACCCGCTGTTCCGGGTATCGCCCTGACCTGGCCGATGAGATCCAGCGGGCCATCGAGTTTAAAGGATTTTCCATCCTCGATATCTGGGGCGTATGTCCGGGCCGTTATACCAAAAAAAACAAACTGACGCCGAAGGCCATTGATGCGGCACTTTCCAAACTGCCTTTGATGGAAGGCATTGTAGCCGATAACAATCGCCAAGAATATGGGGCTCATTATCGAGAAATGGCCGCCCGGCAAACCTCGGTCGGCGAACCCCTGAAAATTGAAGCCCAATTCGCCCCTCCCCAGCCGGGACGTCAGGAAGTGATTCTTCTGGGCAGCGCCGGCCAGCGCATTATCACCGCCGGCGAAATTTTGTGCCTGGCCGGTCTGACGGCCGGTCTTCAGACAACCCAAAAAAATGAGTACCACATCACCGTGCTGCGCGGGCCGTCCATCAGCGAGCTGATTTTGTCGCCGCAAGAAATTGACTATACCGGCATCCATAGGCCGAGCGCCATCGTGGCCCTCGGTCAGGAAGGCGTGGATCGCCGCCAGGCCATGTTCGACAATCTGGAAGATGATACGCTGGTGGTACAAATTGAAGGGGTTGAAATTCCAGCCGGCAAGGCCCGCATCCAGCGGGTGGATCTAAAATCCCAGGGCATCAAAAAGCCGGACTGGGCCCTCGCATCCCTGGCCGTGCTGGCCAATTTGGGGCAGGTGCTAAGCCTTGAAATGCTGGCCGCCGCGCTGAAAATCAGGTTTAAAGGCAAGGTCCTGGAAAATTCCCTGGAGTTAATTCAAAGGGTGAGCGTTTAAACTCTATCATATTGATTACTTTCTGAATTCTGCTTTTTATGAGAGCACCTTTATGCCGGATTTCACGGAATCAGCGATCGGGATATTGGCGCCAAAGCCGCATATATCAAAAAATTCCTTATCAGTTTCGAGTAAAGAACAGAGGATGATCTTTCCGTCCATCATTTTTATTTTCTTTGCGGCGTTTAATATGATCCGAAGACCATAACTGCTCAGATACTCCAATTCCCCTAAATCGAAAAGGAGTCGATTATTGTTCCCCTTTAGAATTCTGTCTACGGCTTTTTCAGTTTCAATCGCCACGGCCATGTCCATCCGCCCTTTAATCTTCAAACAGGTGATGCCGTATTCTTCTTTCTGTATAATTTCCATTGCTCCCTTCCTTTGATTTTGCATCCGAGTTCGTACTACCCTTAAAAAAAGGTCTATTTCCCCAAGGTCTACTGCTAGGTTGAGCAAATCCTGTGCCAAAACGGGGAAAGTGTATTTTTATGAATAATAACAGATAAGTATAAAACAATAGGCTATAATAGAAAAAAAGTGATGTGAAACAAATTTTCCATAATTCTGTGTAATAAGATTCACAATTGGGGAGGTTTTAGATTATAGATCCGATTGCAAGTGGTTGAGAATTAATTTCTGAAGAGCGGTTTGAAAATAAAAAAAGCAAGATCCCTCACAGATCTTGCTTTCTTTTGTCCTAGTATGGGTAATTGATGCTCAGGTAATTACTTAACTAACCATGCTGGGACCGGGCAATCGTCATTTTGATTTTATTGGATTCTGCTATTTTTTCAACCATTTGAATGGAGATATTTTTCAAACACTGCTCCATGCTGCCACTGATGGCGGTTGCCCCTCCGCCGCAGGTTCCGCCGGCATCTGAAAAATTTTTTTTGGTGTATCCAACAACCGCTCGCCAGACCGGATTTAGATTCGAGTCATAGAATGTCAGTTTGATATTCATTTCAACCCAGGACTCTGCTGTATCGCTCCAAAGACCATTATTGAATTTCACATCAACATCAAAATCCAACAGTTCCGCAACCAATATTCCATCAAACCCGTGATCCTGAGGCACCGAATCGACTGCCTTGCAGTTCTTAAATACGCTCTGAGCGGTTTTTATCAGGCTGGCTTTAATGCTTTTTCCCGCCTCGATCGGAAATTTTGCTGTGCTGCAGATACGGCTTCGCGGCTTTACAACCTTCTTCAAGTCAACTAAATCCGGATGAACAAAAATAGCAATGTTCCCATCAACTTTGTGATCAATGAACTGGTTCGCAACCGGTGAAATTATTGGCCTTACCGTTACTTCGTGAGAACAGCCCCAAAAGACTATACATATCAACAGAAAGAGTAATTTTTTCATATGACCTCCTGAGTCTTTAATTAATGGTACATAATGTTAATCGGTCTAATCGAGAAAAACTTAAAAAAATAATAGTGAGAGCTATAGGCGTGCCAGAAAGTTTTCCACGTGGGGCATAATTTCATGCCCGGGATATTTCATTTGTAAAGCGCTGAGGATCTTCTTGGCCTTGTCGGTTTTCATCAGAGCGTCATGAAATAGCTGGGCAATACGAAAATAGGCCTTGGGCACCATGGGGTGCTGGGGATAGGATTTTACTAACAAATTATAAACAGAAACGGCTGCCTGGGTTTTGCCGGTTTCATTCAACCAGCCGGCCAGTTTGAAAAGCGCGCCGGCGGTCGGCAGAAAACCGGCATCAATTTTTCGGCATTCGCCAAATACTGCCAGGGCCTTATTTTTTTGGTTCTCAGCAGCTAATTTGTCCAGATGGTTGACGCCATGCTCTAACATCTCCGCCCGGCGTTTTTTCATTTTAAGCAGCGTATAATAACGATCGGACAGGTTGATACCCTTAATTCCCTGATGCAGGGTCATTTTCTGTATGACGGATATGGCCTCATCCAGTTTACCCTCCTGGATCAAAGGCGCCACCTCCCTTAGCACGTCCTCATCCGGATCGACCTCTTTGGGCTTGTACTCCTCAGAATCAGGGTCATTAAAGTCCTCAAAAGCAACCTGATAACCGATTTTGTCATGGTATTGCAGGATAACATAGCCCATGAGGTGATAGGAAACAATGGTATAAAAGCTTTCGGCGAACCCATACAACAACAGGTGCAGTTCGGCCGGAAGGAATTTAATGAGGAACTGAAACAGATAGGCCGGGGCACTTCCCAGAAGAAACAGAAAAAAATACATCAATAAATAGGCCCAGCCGATTCTAAAGGTGAGCCTCACAAACATAACCGGATTGAGAGCATGGATCAACCTGCCGGTGGTCACCAGCAGTATAATCATCGACGGTACAAAGAACAAGGCGGCCATCAAAAAGGCGAATCCAATTAAAAGGCCGGCATGGAAGCTGATCCAGCCAAAAACCAGGAAAATGGCAATATAAATAGCAAACTGTTTGAAAACCTGTTGGAAGTCATCAGATATGGTTTGGGAATTTACCGGCGGCGGCTTCAGGTTGCCGCCGGCGGTGGCTTTAAGGGACTCGAAAGAATACTTGATTAGCACCAGCCACATCACCCCCTTCATCAAAGAGCTGAAAAGGCCGGGGCCGGAAAAAAACATGGTTGCCAGCGCCAGAACAGCCATCAGGATCAAGGAGGGAACGGAAATCGGATAGGCAAAAATTCGCGGCATCCGATTCCAGAACGGCTCAATAAGATTCTCCACCCCGACCCAGTCCACCGGCAGGTTGCATTTGGGACAAAATTGGAGGGTTGACCTGTGCCCGTAACTTTCACTCTCGCGCTGGATGACACATTCCGGACATAGCTGGGCGCTGCATTTCGAACACTGCCAGTGAGCTTTGCGGGTGGGGTGGCCGTCACAAAATTTTTTCATGCCTTATATATCGGAGAATACAGCCTAAACTTTAGGGAAAGACACGCGTTCAGAGGTTCAGGGTTCAAGGTTCAGAGGTTCAGGGGTTCAGGGTTCAGCGCCGCCTCTGGCCGCGAGCGTCCAGTCAAATCGAAGAAGAAACTAATGAACATCGAACGTCCAACATCGAACGTCGAATAAATGAATTCTGCCTGTCGTGAGCTTCTGTGTCGAACGGTCCATTTTAAAAAAGACTGAGCGAAGCGAAACCACCCTTCGACATTCGATATTCTTCGGTTCTGCGGTTCGCTTTTAATGTAGTTTCATACAAGAAGTTCAAGCTTCAGGGTTTGGAAATAAACCAGGCCGATCTTGACTTCAAGATCGGCCTGATTTGTTAAACTATTGAACGCGTTATGCGGGGTCAGGGCTTTATTCGAGTACCATCAATACCTGATTGGTGGCGACTTTGTCATTCACCTGGACCTTGATTTCTTTGACGGTTCCAGCCTCTGCTGAAGGAATGGCGTTTTCCATCTTCATGGCTTCTAAGATTAAAACTTCCTGATATTCCAAAACCGCATCACCCACATTCACCAGAATATTAATTATCGTGCCAGGCATCGGTGCAACTACTTCTTTGCTCATTCCTTCCTCCCTTCAAATTTGTAATTACTTTTTTGTGATTAATTGATCCATTTTATTTCTCCGCCCGGTTCGGATCCCAGGCCGGGAACTTTTTTATCAAATACGGTAATCTGATTTGATACTTGATGGCGTGTCGAATGTCAAGCTCAAAGCAAAAAAATCTGTTTGTAAGGGTTTCAAGTTTAATTAGATTTCATCGCAATAATTGAGTTTATGTTCTTGACGTGTTAGCCGGGTTCATATATGAAATACTGTTTCAGGCCACAAAGACACCAAGACACAAAGCGAAACGCGAAACCTTTTGGTTAATCTTCATTTTTGCGTCTTGGTGTCTTGGTGGCGAATCCGCCTCCGGCGGAGCCATAAAATGTCGTAGATCCGCCTTTGGAGGGCAAAAAAATTGCAACTAAGGTACTAAAACTCAGTAAACAAAAAAAGACGATGGAGGAAAGACATGCGACCTTACTTTGAAAAGATGCAGGACTTTGGACAGGAATTAAAACCCGGGCAGATAAAAAGCACCGAAGCAAATGTGGGTAAAATCAAAGAAGTAGAAGCCCAGGTCGATGAAGCTGTGGAAAAGGTAAAAAATGCCGGAATGCCGACCGAAAAAGTCAATGCCCGCGGACAGCTCACCGTGTGGCAGCGTCTTGACTACCTGGTGGATGAAGGCACCTGGGCTCCGCTGCACACTTTATATAATCCGAAAGACAATGTTGAGGGCACCACTAACGTCATGGACGGCCTCGGCAAAATCTCGGGAAAATGGGCGGTAATCATCGGTTTTGACAACAAAGTTTTTGCCGGTGCCTGGCTTCCGGGACAGGCTGAAAATGTTCTCAGGTGCACGGATCTTGCCACGCGTCTGAACATCCCCCTGGTATGGCTGGTGAACTGCAGTGGTGTAAAATTACCCGAACAGGAAAAGTTTTATGGCGATCGCCGGGGTTCCGGGACCACTTTTTACAGGCATGCCGAGCTCAACCAGGCCGGCATCCCAATTCTGGCCGGGATTTACGGCACCAATCCGGCCGGTGGCGGATACCAGGGCATCAGCCCCACCATCCTGTTCGCCCATAAAAACTGCAACATCGCGGTGGGTGGCGGCGGTATTTTAAGCGGCATGTCACCCAAGGGTCATTTTGACCTGGACGGCGCCGAACAATTGATAAGCGCTGCCAAACAATTTAAAGCCGAACCCCCGGGAAGCACAAAAATCCATTACGACGAAACCGGATTTTTCCGTTACGTTTTCGAAGAAGAAGAGGAAGTTCTGGACGCGCTTAAAGATTATATGAAGGATATGCCGGCCTACAATCCCAAATTTTTCCGGGTGGCCGAACCCAAAGAACCTCGCCTGCCGGCCGAAGATATTTATCGCCTGATACCTTTCAATCAGAAGCAGATGTATAATTTCGACGAAATCCTGGCACGCCTGGTGGACGGCAGCGAACATATGGAATTCCGCCCGGGCTACGGTCCCGAAGTGTATACCGGCCTGGTTAAAATCGACGGGTTTCTGGTGGGTGTCATCGGCAACCGGCAGGGGTTTTTCGGGGAAGATTATCCCGAGTATGCCGACTATGCCGGCATCGGCGGTAAACTGTATCGCCAGGGATTGATTAAAATGAACGAATTCGTTACCCAGTGCGGCCGGGATCGGGTACCGGTGATCTGGTTTCAGGATACCAGCGGTATTGATGTCGGCGATATCGCCGAAAAGGCGGAGCTTCTGGGGTTGGGCCAATCGCTGATTTATTCCATTCAGCAAACGGACGTTCCCATGATGCTGGTGGTGCTCAGGAAGGGGACCGCAGCCGCTCACTACATCATGGGCGGTCCCACTGCCAACCGGCACAATGCCTTCACCCTCGGTATGGCCACCACCGAAATCTACGTGATGCATGGCGAAACCGCAGCTGCGGCCAGCTTCTCCCGCCGACTGGTAAAAGAAAAAGATGCCGGCCGACCGCTTGAGCCCGTCATCGAGGAAATGAACAAACTGGTCCAGGAATATAATGATTACTCCCGGCCGGTTTATTGCGCCCAACACGGCCTGGTGGATGAAGTGGCTCGAATGACTGAGATCCGAAAGTACCTGGTGGCCTTTGCCGGCGCCGCCTATCAGAACCCTAAATCCATCTGCCCCCAGCATCAAATGATGCTGCCCAGGCTTATAAAGGGATAGGCATACGGGTTGCGAGTTGCGGGTTGCGGGACAAGCCAAGAAGATGGGAAGGTGAGAAGGTGAGAAACTGTGGTAGGTAATTATGGGCATAGGGCAGAGCGCATAGGGCATGGCGCAGAGCGTTTAACCGAATACTCCGAGGCGCGTTTTTGGATATTTTGGTTTTATAACCCATGGCATATATAAGAAAATGAAAAATCCGGCGTAAAATGATCCAAGACGGAATCCATTAAAGATACATTTAACCTTATACCCTAAACCTTCTACCGTCTACCATTGCTTGTTTTCAGATTTCTCAACCT